>CALCHA010000030.1 GCA_937901265.1 uncultured Phycisphaerales bacterium | reverse complement strand
CGCCGCTGGCCTTGGCGGTGGTGGCGCTGGGGTGGCTCAAGCAGATGCGGGGAGAGATGGTTGCCTTGCGCAAGGAGGTGGCCGTGCTGGAGGTGAACCAGAAGTCGGCGGCGCTGGCATGGCGACGCGCGGCCTCGGCGGCGCGGGTGGGGCAGGCGTCGCTGGGCACGAAGATGGTGATGCCGCCCCCGGTCATGCGGGCGGGGCAGCCGGTCTCGGTGGGGACAAGCGGCGGCAAGTGGGCACCCCCCGTCGAACCTTCGCGCCAACAAGCGGACCTGCCGACGGATGAGGAGCCGCAACTCGAGCTCGATAAGGATGTGCCACCCGACACAGGCAGCTGGGCGGGCGAACGCGACACACCGAGCGATGAGGAATTGGCGACGCCCTTCGAGGCGGGGGTCATCCGCGCGGCGGTATGGGTGGGCGGGGTGGCCTTTGCTCTGGCGGGCATTTTTCTGGTGGCGGTGGCGATGGGCGGGTCGCTGGGCGGGCCGCCGCTGCGCGTGGTCGCGGGGGCTCTCTTCGGCCTCCTGCTGGTGGCGTTGGGAATCTGGCGTCATCGACGGGAGGCGGGGATCGGCCAGGCGCTTTCGGCGGCCGGCGTGGCGGTTCTGTTCGCCAGCATCCTCGGCGCGGTGAATCTTTACGGAATGGTCAGCCCGCTGGCGGGCTTCGGGCTCCTGGCGGCGGTCACCGGCCTCGCGGTGACGCTCTCGTTGCGGCAAGGCAATTTCGTGGCGATGCTGGGGCTGGTGGGCGGCTTCGTCACGCCGGCGCTGATCCATGCCGACCATCCCTCACCCCCGGCGCTCTTCGGCTACCTGCTGCTGCTGCAGGCCGGGCTGCTGCTGGTGGCCCTGGTTCGCCGCTGCCCCTGGCTGGCGATGTTGACGGTCCTGGCGGCGGAGGCGTGGGCAGCCGTGTGGCTGACGCGCGATCTGCCCGGTTTCCTCGTCGAGGAACGCTCGCTGGGCGTTTACGTCCTGCTCTCGGCGCTGCTCACGATCGTAGCGGTGCTGCGCGAACGCGGCTGGTCGGAGAACCGGGTTTGGCCGCGGGTCGTGGGATACTTCGGGGCGACCATCGGTTTGGGGCTGGCGGCGGGGGTGGCGGCGCGGAGCGGCTTTGCGCCGGACAGCTTTGTCTGGCTGGGGCTGCTGGCGGCAGCATGTGTGGTGCTGGGGCGGGTGCGCGCCGTCTATGAGCCTCTGGCAGGGTTCGGGCTGTTGCTGGCGCTCGCGATGGTTCTTGCCGCGCCACATTCGCCGCAGCTGACCCTCATTGCGGGGGTGTACGGTGCCTGCAGCGCGGGGTTGACGTTGCTGCTGCTCCCGCTGCGGGCGGGCGGGGCATGGCGATGGGCGCTGGCATCGGTGGTGCTGGCGATCGCCTACACGGTGTGTGTGCTTGGGCGGCTGCCCTGGGAGGCGGCGTGGGCGCTGCTGCCCGCCGGGGTTGGGGTGTTCTATGTGGGGGCGTCGCTGCTGATGAGGGAAGGGCAGGGGCGATCGCCGCGCGAGCGGTCCGAGATTCTGATGGCCGGCGGGCTGGTGCTTCTGGTGATCGCGCCGGCGCTGGCTTTCGATGGGGTGGCGCTGACGCTGGCATGGGCAGCGCTGCTGCTGATCGCCGCGGCGGTCAACCGGATCGTGGCGTTGCAGGCGGCGCGGATTGCCTGCGCGCTGCTGGCTGGACTGGTGGGCGTCCGCCTGGTCCTCAATCCGCTGGTGCTGGATTATGCGACCAGCCTGGGGGCGTGGTGGAACTCGCTCTTTGCGGCTTACCTGGGGAGCATCGCAGCGCTGACGCTGGCGTCGAAACTCCTGCGGCTGCGGTCCGCTTCCGCGGGCATCCGGAAGGAGTGGGAGGCGGGCATCGAGGAAATGCTCGAAGCCGTCGCCATCGCTGTAGCGCTGGTGTTCCTCGGGCTGCTCACGCACCTCGCGTTTCACCCCGGGCACCTCGACGAGCGAAGCGCCGGCGTGATGGAGCGCGGCGTCTACGGCATCGTGTGGCTGGCGGCGGGCTTTGCGCTCCTGGCGATGGGAACGCGCTGGCGTCGCGGCATGATCAGCTCCTGCGGCTACCTGACGATTGGCGTCGCGGCGCTTGAGGTCCTCATTGTGCAGGGGTTGATGTTCAACCCGCTCTGGACCAACGAGCCCGTCGCTGCCGGACCGGCCGTGACCTTCGGCGTCCCGGCGGTGCTCCTGTGGGCAGGAATGCTGTGGCTGAGACGGCGGGGGCGCGAAGACGACATGGCCCGCGCGTTTGTGACGTTCCTCGGCGCGATGTGGGTCTGCACCCTCTTCGAATGGGTCGGCATGGCGGTACGGCAGGCCTTCGCCGGCAACTTCGTGGGCGTGACGTCGGCAGCGCCGGTGGGGGGGATGCTGGCGGAGCGGGCGACCTATGGCCTGGCGTGGATGCTCCTCGGGCTGCTGCTGATTCGGCTCGGGCGAGGCATCAACCTGGGGGCCCTGCGCGGCGGCGGTTACCTCGTGATCGCGGCGGCGGTCGTCTCCGCCCTGGTCCTTACTATTTTCGGCGGGAACCCCTGGCTTGTCGGCGACGACGTGGGCAGGGGGGTACTGGCGGGCGGGCTGCTGTATGCGTACGCTCTGCCCGGACTTCTCACCGCTCTGGCGGGCGTGTGGATGGTCCGCTCCGCGCCTGTGGGTGCGCGTGGCCTGGGCGAGTGGATCTTTGGCAAATGGATGCAGGCGGTCGCGATCATGTTCCTCTTTGTGCTGGTAACGCTGGAAGTCCGCCATGCGTTTCAGGGGCAGATCCTCAGCGCGCCGGGCCGGCCGGGCGCCGGCGAGATGTATGCCTATTCGCTGGCCTGGGGGCTGCTCGGAACGCTGCTGCTGGTGGGCGGAATTCTCGTGCGCAATGAGATTCTACGCTGGGCATCGCTGGCGGTGATGCTGGTGACGGTGCTCAAAGTATTTCTCTACGACACCGGGAACCCGTCGGACCTGCTGCGCGTGCTGTCGCTGGGCGGGCTGGGCGTGGCGCTGACGGTGCTGGGGCTGTTGTACCATCACTTTGTCTTCCGCCGTGATGCGAGATCGGGTTCGCCGTCCGGCGTGCTCGGAGCCCATGGCGCAGCGCAGGGAACGCAGACTGGATGAGCCTCAAACCGGGAAAAGGGTGCTGGTGAGCGTTTGGACTTCGGCGTGGAGATTGCGTTGGGGTTGTTGGCCGCCGTTGCCTGCATTTTGGCGCTGGTAGCGATCGGTCTCGCGCTTGCGGCGATCGCGACAGCGCGCCAACTGAAGGCGGAGGTGACGCTGCTGCGCCTGGAGCAGAAGGCGGCCTACCTGCGTGGGGTGGGTGCGGCCAAGGCGCCGCCCGCGCCCGCAGCGGGCACTCCGGAAGCTGCCGCGAAAGCGCCCGCGGTGCCGGAAGTGCCGGTTGAAGCCACAGTGCGCGCGCCGGTAATGCCCGCGCCCGAACGTCCGGTGCCGGCGGTACCTGGCGCGAGAAATGCCGCTTTTGGGCGTCTCACGCAGCAGCCCGAGCGACCCCCCACCCCGCGCAGTGCGGCCGTCTCTGAGGCGGTCGCGGAATCGCTGTCGCTGGAGCGTATTCTGATTCGCGTGGGGGTTGGGGTGGGCGGCCTCTCCCTGGCGCTCGCCGGCATCTTCCTGGTGAAAGTCGCGTTCGATCACAACCTGATCAGCCCCTGGGTGCGCGTGGTCATCGGGGCGGCGTTCGGGCTCGTGCTGCTGGGGGCGGGCGTGTGGCGCCGCAGCAAAGAAGCGACCATCGCCCAGGCCCTCTCGGCGGCGGGCATCGCCGATCTCTTCGCCTGCTTTCTGGCCGCCACCAATCTGTATCATCTCATCTCGCCGATCACGGGATTCGGTCTGCTCGCGGCAACCACCGCGGTGGCGGTGGGTCTCTCGCTGTCACAGGGCCCCTTCGTCGCCCTCCTGGGATTGGTCGGCGGCTTCCTCACGCCGGCACTGATCCACACCAAAGATCCCTCTGCCCTTTCGCTCTTTGGCTATCTCCTGCTGCTCCACGTGGGGCTCCTGGTCATCACGCGCCTGCGCGGCTGGTGGTGGCTGGCACTGCTGACCATCCTTGCCTCGCAGGCCTGGGTGGCGCTGTGGCTCTTCACGCAGCCCTTCGCACCCGCCGACGGCATGGTCCTTGGCGGATTTCTGCTGGTCGCGACGCTGCTTGCCGCCGGGTCGGCGCTGCAGGAACCTGCGTGGGGTGAAACCCCGACGTGGGCACGCCTGCTCGGCTACGTCGCGCTGGCGACCGGCCTGCTCCTCGCGGCCGCGTTGCTCCGGCAGGCGAACTACGGCACGACCGAATGGGCGTTTCTCGGACTTCTTGCCGTGGCCTGCCTGGCGCTCGCGCGACTGCGCCACATCTATGAGCCGCTGGCGTGGATGGCGGCACTGGCTGTGGCCATGGTGCTTGCCGGGGCGTTGCAACATCCGGGGAAGGGCAACCTCGTGCCGGAGGTCGCGACTTTTGGGGCCTTGTTCACGCTGGGAGCCTACGGTCTGATGTGGGGCTCCCGAGTCCCGGTCACGTGGGCCACCCTCTCGGCCGCGGCCGCGGTGGGGTACGTCCTGCTGGCCTATTTCGGCATTGGCGACGAGCCCCGTCCCGCCTCGTGGGGATGGCTGCCTGCAGGTGCGGCTGTTCTGATGGCGGCCCTGACGCTCCCCGTGCTGCGCCGACGCCGCACGCTGGTGACCGGTGAAGACGCGCTGGCGGCCCTGGCCACCGGCGCGCTGGCGCTGCTGGCGATCGCCCCTCCCATGGTCTGGGAGACAGCACTCCTGACGGCCGCCTGGGCCGGCGTCACGCTGCTCGCCGCGTGGGCGGCGATGGGTCTTCGCGTGCGGATGCTGGAGGGGATGACGGCGTTGCTCGGCGTGCTCGTTGCCCTGCGGCTGGGTCTGAACCCGATGGTGCTGGGGTACCAGACGGGTCCGTCGTGGGCGTGGAATCCCCTGGTCTGGGCCTATGTGCCCGGTATCGTGGGGCTGCTGGGAGCCGCGTGGCTGATGGAGCGTAGCGCTCGGGCGGCGCCGCTCGAAGAGCCAGACACGAGCCTGGCGGACAGCGTGAGCGGTATCCTCCAGATCGGCGCGACGCTCGCCGCGCTGGTATTCGTGACCCTGATGACTCGACTGGCCTTTCATCCGCAGCGGCTCGCCGAGCTCTCGTTTGAATTGCCGGAGCGCGCCACCTATCCGCTCGTTTGGTTCGCCGCGGCACTGGGGCTCCTGGAACTGGGTTGGGCATCTACACGCAGCGTGGCCACCCTGTTTGGCTATCTGGCACTCGCCGCGGCGGTCTGCGACATCTTCCTGATGCAGGTGCTCGCCGCCAACCCCCTGTGGACCGGCGAAGCGGTCGGCTCGGGCACCGTCGTCAACGGCCTCCTCTACATCTACGCCCTGCCCGCGGCATGCTTGGGTGCTCTGGCCTGGCGAATGGCCCGACGTCGCGAGGATGCCACCGCACGAACCCTGGTGCCGCTGCTGGGAGTAGCCGCGTTGCTGCTGCTGTTCGTCCTCGTCACACTCGAAGTTCGACAGGCATTTCACGGGGCCGTGCTGACCGCGGGATGGCCGGCGTCGGCCGAACTCTATACCTACTCCGCCGCATGGGCCCTGCTCGGCACCCTCCTGCTTGCCGCCGGAATCCTGACCCGCAGCATCGTGCTCCGGTGGGCCTCGCTCGCGGTCATGCTCCTGACCATCGCGAAAGTATTCCTCGTGGACACGCCCAAACTCTCAGACATTTTCCGCGTCCTGAGTTTCGCGGGCCTCGGCCTGTCGCTCATCCTGCTGGGATTTCTCTACCATTACTTCGTCTTTCGCCGCTCGCCGGTAACCACCATCAGCGCATAAAAAGCGGGACGCATCGTCAGACGCGTCCCGCAGCTTTTGGCCGTCATTCAAATGACCGCCGATCGACTCAACGTTCGTTGACCGTCTTTGCCGGCGTGCCATTCATCGGCATGTTCTGCGAGGGCGGCGTGGTCGCCTGGTTCATGCCGCTGGCGAGGTGATCCATGTTGACGCCGTAGAGCGAGGCAACCACCGCGTAGGTGGCGTCACGATAGGCGTCGGTCGGATCCGCCGGCCACTGCGCTTCCTTGCTGTAGAGGTGGGTCAGATTCGCCAGGAGGTTGTTGTAAACCTGCTGCCGCGTGATCGTGTTGGGGATGTCAAAACGGAACGCGCTCGGCAATTCGTGAATCAGCGACGCATCGATCGCAGGCATGCCTTGGGTGCCAATGAGGCGAGCCACGGCAACATTGCGCCCCTTATCAAGGTTCACCTCTCCACCGAAGAGCTTGTTCGCGTCCTGCGCACCCTGGGCGGTAAGATCACCCTGTGCGGTGCTGTTCGCTGTTGCCTTGAGCGGCCAGTGATTGACGAGTTGCTCGGGGTTGGTCACTTCCCCGGTGACGATGTGCAGATTGGTTTCGATGTACACCTTGGAGCTGTCGATCGAGAAGCTGTGGTGATATTTGGTATTCCACGCGGAATCCAGCTTCTTGACGATGCTCGTCAAGGCATCGCCATTTTTGTCCGGCGCGGTATTGGTCGCCTTGAGTCGCTCACGATCCTGATCCACGGTGCAGCTGATCACATCGTTAAGCGGATCCTTGCCGAAGGCATCTTCCGTCACATTCTTAAAGGCGCTCCGGACATTGTCCATCTCGTGGAGGTCCTTCACCTGAACACCGGCGGGAAGCGCAATGTTGTCGTGGGCGTTTTCGGCCATAGACATTTTGTTTTGCACGCCGCTGGTCTCGGCGGTATCCGCCGCCTGGGCGGGCAGCGAAGCAATGACAAAGCCTGCACTTAAACAGGCGGCGGCAAGCAGAGTTGTGGTAGTACGCATAAGTATTCTCCTTGGGGTATTGAAAACATGAGGTTCGTTTGAACAAGAGTGATAGAAGCAAACGGACGACCCCAAGGAACAAAAATGGAACATTGTGAGGAAATTACGGGGCTGTTTCGGTATTGTTCATGCAACAGTCGGGCAGCGCTCGGCGCAAGAAAAAGGCCGCGCTGAGAAGCGCGGCCTTTTGAATAACTGAGATTTAACTACTGACAAATATCAGTCCGCAGCCGCCATCGCCGCGGCCGAGCGCTCGTGACGCTTGCGATCCGTTTCCCGCAAATAGCGCTTGCGCAGCCGGATCATCTTGGGCGTGATTTCTACCAGCTCATCGTCTTCGATGTATTCCAACGCAATTTCCAGCGACATGTCCCGGGGGGGCTTCAAGATGATGTTGTCGTCGCTGCCCGTCGTCCGCATGTTCGATAGTTTCTTCTCGCGGCAGACGTTCACCGTCATGTCGGTGTCCTTGTTGTTCTCGCCGACGATCATGCCTTCGTAAACCTCATCGCCGGGCTTCACGAACATCATGCCGCGATCAGCCAGCTTGTCGAGGGCGTAGGCATTGGTCGATCCCGGCTCCATGGAGATCAGCACGCCGTTTTGCCGCCCGGGAAGCGCCCCGCGGAGCAGTTCGTAGTCATGAAACGTGTGGTGCATGATCGCCTCGCCCTGCGTGGCGTTGAGCAGCCGCGTCCGCAGGCCGATGAGACCGCGCGCGGGAATCGTAAACTCCAGGTGCGTGAAGTTGCCCTTCGTGTCCATCTTCGCCAGTTCGCCGCGGCGGCTGGAAATTGACTGGATCACCGCGCCCTCGAACTGCTTCGGCACGTCAATCACCAGGTTCTCGATGGGCTCGCACTTGTGCCCGTTCAATTCCTTGAAGATCACCTTGGGCTTCGACACCTGCAGCTCGTAGCCTTCCCGCCGCATATTCTCAATGAGCACCCCCAGGTGCAGCAGCCCGCGACCTGAGACCCGCAGCGAGTCCGCCGAGCTGGTGTCTTCCACCCGCAGCGCCACGTTCGACTGCAGTTCCTTGTACAGCCGCTCACGCAGGTTGCGGCTGGTCACGAACTTGCCCTCACGCCCGGCGAACGGCGAATCGTTCACCGAAAAAATCATGTTGAGCGTCGGTTCGTCCACATCAATCAGAGGAAGTGCCTCGGGCTTTTCGGGGTCGGCGATGGTGTCGCCGATGTCCACGTCTTCGATGCCGACGATGGCACAGATGTCGCCCGCCTCGGCATGCGGGGTCTTGATCCGGCCAAGCCCTTCAAAGAGGTAGAGGTCGACGATCTTGTGTTTTTCCACCTTGCCCGTACGCTTCAGCAGGGCAATCTGCTGGTCCTTGTTGATGACCCCGTTGAAGATGCGGCCGATCCCGATACGGCCGACATATTCGTTGTAGTCAATGTTGGTGATCTGCATCTGCAGCGGCTTCTCGATGTCAGCGACCGGGCCCTTGATCTTGTTGACGATGGTTTCCAGCAGCGGCCGCATGTCCATGTTGGCGTCCGCGGGATCAAGCCGTGCGTAGCCCGCGCGGCCCGAGGCATAGATCACCGGGAAATCGAGCGCATCTTCATCCGCTTCAAGCTCCACGAAGAGATCGAACACCTCGTTGAGCACCTCGTTCGAACGGGCGTCCGCCCGGTCGATCTTGTTGATCACCACGATCGGCTTCAGGTGGTACTGAAACGCCTTCTTGAGCACGAAACGCGTCTGCGGCATCGGGCCCTCGAAGGCGTCGACCAGCAACAGCACTCCGTCGGCCATCTTCAACACGCGCTCCACCTCACCGCCGAAGTCGGCGTGGCCCGGCGTGTCGATGATGTTGATTTTGCGTGTGATCCCCGCGGCGTCCGGGTAGGTCATGGCGACATTCTTCGCCAGGATCGTGATGCCACGTTCCCGCTCCAGCGCATTGTTGTCGAGAATCAGGGTCTTGTCGTCCAACTGTGACTGCCGGAACATGCCCGACTGCCGCAGCATCGCGTCGACAAGGGTCGTCTTTCCGTGGTCGACGTGGGCAATGATGGCAATGTTGCGTAGTTCGTCGCGGCGCTTGTGGGTCGGCATTTGGGCACTCAGTGGGGGTAAATGTTGGGCAAAAAGAGCGGATCGCCGCCCCTCAGGGGAATTGGGTAGTGTAGCAGATGAGGTGAATAAAACCACCCATCCAGAAGGCAAATCCCCATTCTTCGAAAAGCCCCCTCGCCCTGGTCGATTTTCATCGTTGGGATTGGAGTTCCCGCACCACCTCTTCCATCACATCTTTCGCCGGGCGGCGGTGGCCATCAGGATACTGAACGTAGTAGGTCACCTCGCCGTGGGCACCCCCAGTGGCCTGAAGATTGATGAAATCCTGCACGCTGTGCACCCTGGACTTGTTCATATCCCATTTGAATCGCAGGTAACTGACGGCCGTCGAGGCGCTGTAAATCTTGTCGAGGCGCACAAACTTCAAATCCTTCCGCTGGGCAATCTTGTCGAGCATCTGGTTGATGAGGGCCTTGTCGGCGGCGGGAAGGCTGTTTCGGGCCGCACGGGCCGGCAGGACCATGGCCGCAAGCATTACCAACGACAGTCCATACATGGTGTGCCGTTTCATGAGTCACCTCCTGGCAAGGATTTACAGAGCAAGCGGCGCGCCCGAACAGACAACTTCAATGCCTTTCCTGCGACTTGTGGAAATTGCGAATAGTTTGGGTAAAATTCGGTATGCTCCTCTGCGCAACGGTGCCTCAGCGGAGTGACCGACCACAGGAACCCCCGCATGGACGATCAGTTGGAAAGCCCCCGCCCGCCGGGTACAAACCCGGTCATGACGCATACCGACGGACTCTACGTGACGGTGGCCGTCGACCAGCCGGTCGACGCCACCTACACCTACGCCCTGCCCACGAAGCTGCGGCGGGATGTGGGGCTGGGGAGCCGCGTCGTGGTGCCGCTGGGGCGGGGAAATCGCCTGACGCAGGGGACGGTGCTGTCGCTGTCCACCGAGCCGCCGACCTTCACACGTTCCCCCGAACCTGTGGAGGAGGAGGCGATGCTCTTCGCAGGCACGCCAACGGAAGAGCCAGCCGAGGGCGTCAAGGCGGTGGCCGACGTCCTGCGTGAGGCCGCCGCCGTCCCTGCGGATCTGCTTGAGCTGGCGAAGTGGATCAGCAGCTATTACTGCGCCCCGATCGGCATGACGCTGGCGACCATGGTTCCGGCGGCGGTCAAAAAAGGGACGCGCCTGCCGACCAACGTTCAGCTGTCGCTGGCGTCGGAGGAGAAGTCCGCGGAAGAAATGATGGAGGGGGTGAAGGTTTCGCCGCGTTCCCGCACCCTGTTTTTGGCGCTTCACGCCCTGCTTTCCGCGGGTCCGCGCACGGAACTGGAGGTGATGACCGCGGCCGAGGTCGGCAGGCCCATCCTCAAGGGGCTTACCGAAAAAGGCCTGCTCAAGGCGCATCGGGAGATTCGCCTGCCGGAAGTGGCGGTCATCGGTGCGAAAGTCGGCGCCGCCGCGGCACCGCTGGAGCTGAGCGCTGATCAACAGCGGGCCATGACGGAGCTCGACGCGCTCCTTGATGCGCGGGGCTTCGCGGTGCGGCTGATCCACGGCGTCACCGGCTCGGGCAAGACCGAACTTTACATCCGTGCCATCGAAAAAGTCGTTGCCCGCGGCCAACGCGCCATCGTTCTCGTGCCGGAAATTTCCCTCACGCCACAGACCGTCCGCCGCTTCACCGCGCGCTTCCCGCGCGTCGCCGTCCTTCATTCCGGCATGAAAGACAGCCAGCGCCACCAGCACTGGCATGCCATCGCCAGCGGCTGGGCCCAGGTCATCGTCGGTGCCCGATCGGCGATCTTTGCCCCCGCCTCGGACATCGGGCTGATCGTCGTCGATGAAGAGCACGATTCCTCTTACAAGCAGGACAATCTGCCCAAGTACCATGGCCGCGATGTCGCCATCCGCCGCGCCCAGATGCTCAACATCCCGGTGCTGCTGGGCTCGGCGACGCCGGCGCTGGAGAGCTGGCACAATGCCCACGCCCACGAAAAGTGGGGGTTGATCTCGCTTCGCACGCGCCCCCTGGGCACCCAGATGCCGCGCGTCGTCATCGTCGACATGAAAGCGCAGGCCAAAGAACGCCGCGGGCTGCACATCCTCTCGACGGTTCTCGAGCACCGCCTCCGCCAGACGCTTGAACAGAAGAAGCAGGCAATAGTCCTGCTCAACCGCCGCGGGTACGCCCACTATGTCATGTGCCCGCGCTGCGAGTGGGTGCTCATGTGCGAAAACTGTGACGCCACGATGGTGGTGCATCGCACGCAAGACAAACCCTCCAA
>CALCHA010000029.1 GCA_937901265.1 uncultured Phycisphaerales bacterium | reverse complement strand
CATCGCGGCGCTGGCGCAGGTCAAGGGCAACGTCGACAGCGGGCAGTTCAACGCCATCCAGGTCGCGGGGGCGGCGGCGCTGCAGCACTACGATCATCCCGACGTGAAAAAGCAGATGGAAATCTACCGCGAACGCCGCGATGCCCTGCATTCCGGATTGACGGCCCTGGGGTGGAACTTCCGCAAGCCGACCGCGGGCTTCTTCTGCTGGGCCAACACCCCCAAGGGCCTGCCCAGCATGGAACTCTGCTCGCGACTGATTGAGGAGGCGCATGTCGTGACCGTCCCCGGCGGCGGCTTTGGCCCCGCCGGTGAGGGCTATCTGCGGATGGCCTTGACCGTCGATGTGAGCCGCATCCGCGAGGCCGTCGAGCGGATTGGAAAGTTGAAGTTGTAACGCCCCAGAACACTGCCGGGCGCCCCGCGGGTAAATAACTCACCTTGCCCGGCGCAGGTTCCGATAGAAGAGAGCATGCGAGACGACGCTGGAGAAACATTGGCCCCGGACGGCGGCCGTCCGGGTCTGGAGGCCTGCGTGACCTGCGGGAGCCACGCCTGCGGCCACCAGCGGCCGGTATCCACGGAAGCGCGTGGCCTGCGGATGACCGGCGACCGCGCCGTCCTGCGCCAGGGACGCGGCGCGGCAAGACGCGGACAGCGCAGCCGCTACGAGGCCCTCGTCACCGAAATGAAGACCAGCTACCGCATCGCCATTCGCAAGTGGCGCACCGGCATGCAGGGGGCGGCGTATGAACTCAAGTATCGCGACGGGCGCATCAAGCGGCTCATCACCGCGCCGCGGCCCCGCGGGCCGGTGTCCGCGGCCATCTTTCTCCATGAAGTCGGCCACCACGCCGTCGGGTTCCGCCGCTACAGCAACCGCGTGCTCGAAGAATTCTACGTCTGGCAGTGGGCTTTCCGTGAGATGACCTCGCGCGGCATCTCCGTTGACCCGCGCGTTCTGCGGCACTACCGGCGGTCGATGTTGTACTACGTGCGCGCCGCAAAACACGCCGGTGCCGCGGCGCTGCCGCCTGAAGTACAGGCATTTCTCGAATGGCCGGGATAAACCACGACAACCGCAACCAGGCTCACTGGGGCGGATCAAAGAAGTTGAGCGGGGGCTGGTTCTCCAATTCACGATGCAGCATCAGCGCCAGCTCCAGGGCGTGATAATCGCCCCACATGGAGGACTCGCCGCAGGGGATCTTTTTGCCCGCCGGAATGTGGTCCCAGTTGTTGGGGCGGTGGTAGATCGAGTGGAGAATCAGCCCCTGGTGGTTCGCGTCCGTCGAAAGGTAGGGCTCGGCAAAGAGCGTTTTGGCGATGGTCATCGCGGCGGCGCGGTAGCGCTCCGTGCGATCTTGGTCCAGCGTCTCCAGATAACGCGCCAACCGCAGAAAACCTTGCGCGGCGATGGCGGCAGCGCTGGAATCAAGAGGCTCCGCGGCACTCGTGGGATCGACGCTCCTTGAATAATCAGCCGGTTGCGCGATGTTCGGAGCGCCGGCGTCCCAGTACACCATCCCGTCCGCAAAACTGTGCGCCAGGTACCAATCCGCCGTCGCCGTCGCACCGCGAACGTACGCCTTGAGGATGGCAGAAGCCGGAGCGAGCGGGAACGCCGCAAGCTCGGCGGCAGGAACGCTCTGCAGAAATTCCAGCTGTTCCGCAAAGCCCGCCAGAATCCACGCCAGGCCGCGCGTCCAGGTCGAGAACGGCGAATAGCCCTGCTGCGTCGAGGGGCAACGGTACCGCCCGTCCGTCGTGTTGAAGATCGATTCGTGAACCGTGCGGCCCTTTTCCTGCGGCGTGTCATAGGCGTCCCGCCCTTCCCCGTAGTAAACGTTGTACCGGGCGGTGGTGAGGGCGTGGTGGATAGAACGGTGCAGCAGGTTGATCGGCTTGTCGTTCTCCCCCATCAGCGGATGGCCAAGCTGGTGCGCCAGACAAAGCGAACGCAGCGAGCGGATCGTGTCGGAAAACAGCGAGTGCGGCCCGTTGAACGAGTGAATGTAGCCCGTGTCGCGGTTGAGCGGCTGGTCTGCGTTGGAAAAGATCGGCGTCCAGCGGGCGGCCTGGACGGCACCCGAGGCCTTCAGCGCCATTTCATAAAACGCTCGTTCGAAGGCGTTGTGCGGAATGACCCCCTCCAGCATCAGCCGGCGGAGGTTGCCATACGTGGAGATGTTGTTGAACCCATGGTCGTGCACGCCGATGTGCGAGACGTGCGGAGCCATGCGTTGAAAAGTCCCGTCACGGCCAAGCATGAGAAAGCGTTCGTCGCGGGTGGCGTCAAACAGCAAAATGGGCATGCCGAACTGAAAGCCCTGCGTCCATTCGGTCCAGCCGCGGGACGTATAGCGGCCGTTGACCGTGAAAACCGGGGTGCCGGCGGCGGGGTCCCACGTATTGTCGAGGTCGAGAATTTTGCGCCCGGCAAGGGCGAACACACTCTGCAGGGCGGGGGCCAGGGAGACAAGGCTGGGGGCGCGGTCAAGCTTCATGGGGGTTGATGGTAATGGGTAATCGGTCATGGGTAAATGGAGCCCGGGCACCGAGCATTGCTGGGGGCAAATTATTCATTGCCGATTGGACACGTTGCGCGGCAGCGGCAATCTGCAATGAATAATGAGCAATGAGCAATGAGCAATGACAACGAAAAATAAGCAACGAGTCCTCGCAGCCTCAGGGGGTCGGCAGCGCGGGTGGCGGGGCGTCGGGCGGGAGCGTCGCGGTCTGCTGCAGGTAGTTTTCGATCGCACTCACGAAGGCCGGTTCGAGCGTGTAGGGAATGTCGGAGGTGAGCGGCACAGCCTTGGTGCCCGCCTTGATGGCGAAGAGATTCCCCGGCACGAGCGCCCCCACGAGGATGTCGACCCACCCGAGCGCCGTGGCCTGCGGACCGGGAATCAGACCGGTGATCGCGGGATCGGGCGCAAGCAGCAGGATGGGCGTGGCAGGATCGAGGATCGACAACGAAAGACGCAGCCAGAAGGCCAGCGCCGCATCCAGCGACAGCCCGGCGAGGGGCACGCGGAGTTGCTCCGGCCGGCGCGTGCCGTGCGCCGCCGGAGCGCCCGGGCGAAAAGCCGACAGCGTTCGCAGGAACGCGTAGATGATGCGGTGAAATCCCTCGCGGTTGGGGTGCATGTCGGGGTGTTGTGCGACGGCCAGCAGTTGTCCGGCAGTGAGCCCCTCGGGGGCGACGGGCTCCGCGAGCGTGCCGCGCAAGGCATGGCGCGCGGCGTCCACCGTGCTGCGTACCGCCTCCGCGTCGGTCGCGTGGTCGCAGCGTTCGTTCACCTTTGCCAGCGTCGGCAGAACCATCCGCAGCGCGTAGGCGATCGGAAGGTTGTTCGTCTGCGCGGCGAGCACCATCGGATACTTCGCGCGGCCCTTGCCATCCACGGACGACCATATCCGCCCCGCCACCAGCGTCGCCTCGGGCTGACTCGCGAGGGCCGGCGGCAGGTACCACAGAAACTCGTGACGAAAGTCCGCCAGACGCGTGGCGCCGCCCGGCCCTGACACCGCCGCCACATCCGGGTTTTCCCATGAGCCCCCGTCGATGTTCTGGTTGATCCCCTGCACATACAGCAGCCGCTTCACGCTGACCAGCGCTTCCGTGTCCAGACCGAGGTCGTCGATGTGATCGTTCCAACCGGGGTGCTTCCCAAAGGCGGCCAGGAAGAGTTCGGGTTCGGACTTGCCCCCGAAAAGTCGGGAGAGGGATTTAAGAAATGCGGCCACTCAGGGTCCTTTCGGGGGGAGGAACGACAAGCTTCAGCGGGCGTCAGTTGGCCGGGGGCGTCGGCCAGTCGGTGAGGTCGGGCACCTCCGCCTTGAATTCCAGCGTGAGCCAGAGGGGATAGGTCTTTTTGGCCGCGTCGGTGACGATATACTCGATGACCCACTTCTTGCCGTCGCGCGAGATGCTCTTCACGTTGTCCGACTTGAGCAGCCGCAGCGGCGACCAGGGGCCCTGGATCGTTTCGGTCTGCACCACAGGCCCATTGAGGATTTCAGAAAGTGCGAAGGTGAGATCGCCCGTGGCCGGGTAGGTCACGCCCACGGAATCGACCACGTTGGTGTTGGCAAACTGCAACTGCGTCAGCTTGTCGGCACCGAGGTTGATCTGCATGTAGGAGTAGCGATCCGCGATCGAACTCTGCCCCTTCATCTTGTCCTTGGCCACCGTGAGCGTCGCGGTATACGTCTGCTGTCCGGGAGGCAGGGCGTTGAGCATCTTGGTGAGCTGATCGAAGTACTTCGTGTAGCCCTGCAGCAGCGCCGTGCCACGGAGCAGATCGAGCTGCGTGTCCACATCCTTGTCGCGGGTGGTGCCGCCCTGCGCGATGGTCCGCGCCGGCGTGCTTCCGTTGTTGGCGGCGGGTACGTCGCCGAGGATTTTGGTCAGCAGCGTGCGGGCTGCCCCCACATCCTGCTGGCTCAGATCGGGCACCTTGGCGTCTTCCGGAGCCAGCGGAAAGCGGCGGTACTGCTTGAGCTGGTTCAGCGAGTTGCTGATGTCCGCCTGCCCGGCCCTCGCCAGAACCGTCAGCCCGGTCACCGCGAGACGGTGCCAGTAGCGGTTGACATAACTGCTGTCCAGATCCTTCGTGGTTCCCAGAATGTAGTTCTGCGCGAAGTCCGAAGGGGCCATCGACAGGATGCCGCGACGAGCCTGCGCCGGATCGGTGCTGAGGTTTTTCCAGCTCGACAAAATGCTGTTGGCTTCATCCTGAATGGTGATCGTGTCCTGCTTCTGGATGGCGAGGTTGATGTCGTTGGCGTCGCCGGAGAAATTGGCGCTTGTCAGCGCCAATGCCGCCCGATCGCCATACGCCTTGAGGCTCGCCCGAAGCTCCTTTTCCCGGATGTCGCTGACGTGCTGGATGAAGTCGGGCCAGTCTTTGGCTTCCGGCTTGAGCTCACTGAACACATCCACGCCCCAGTAGGTCTTGTAAAGGTCGCGGTAGGCGTCGAAGGGCTTCTTCACCGCCGCCGCTGCCGTCGCAATGTCCGGCGCGTTGAGCACGTGCGTCGGATCCGCCACCAGCTTCCCGGCCGTCACCAGGATTTCGTTGACGCTGCCCACCGCATCCGGCGAAAAGCGGGCGCTGAAGAACTTGTCCGCCTTCACCAGCGGCAGCTCCGGACGCGCCAGGTGATCCTGGGGAAACTTCTTTGCGGCCTCCTCGATATGCTGCGGCCAGCTGTCCGGCGTTTGCGGCATGTTCTGCAGGGCGCCCATGGCACGCATCCACCGAATGTTGCGCGTGCCCGCATCCGCAGCGAAATTCGCCGCGGCGCACGACTGCGCCAGCGGATCCTGCGGGTTGTTGCTCTGCCGGTTGATCTTGTCGATCACGTCGTCCGCATTCCGCAGGTCGGTGTCGGCCTGATTCAAGGCGTCGCTCAGCGTGCCCGTCAGCGGCGTCGGATCCGACGGCGGACCCTCCTGCAAAATGAACTTGTTGGCAATGTCATACACCTGCGCGGCGGCCTCAAAGCGGTGGTGCTGCTGGTCGTCAACCCCCTTGACCATCGCCAGTAAATTCGCGTCGATGTCGGTGTATTCCGCGAGAATCGCCTTCTGGTCCGTGCTCTTCTGCCAATCCTGAAACTTCGCCTTCGCGTCCGTGAGCTGCGTGTGCCACGTGTACAGATCCTTTGCCGATGGATCGTTCTCCGACGGCTGCTTGTCGATGGTGTAACGCAGCAGAACGTCGTAATCCTTCTCCGCCGCGTTGGCCACGCGGTCGATCTCCGCAATGTAAAGCGTCCGCAGCGAGGCGGCGTCCGGGCTGGCCTTCGTGGCGGCGACCGCCGCCTTCCACGCATCCAGCGCTTCCGCCTTGGTCTTCTGCACCTGCGCGTACTGCGCCTGCCAGTCTTTGGCGAACGTAAAGTAATTGTCCCGGCTGCTCACCGGGTGCGCCTTCATCGCCACCATGTTCGCGTCGGCCGTGCGGAAGGCCTGCAACGCGGTCTTCACCCGGTTGATTGCCGCGATATTCTCCCCGGTTCCCTTGGTCTGCCGGTCCCAGTAGTTGATCGTGTTCTGCACACCCGTGTCGATCGCGGCGCGCGAGTCGCCCGAGATCGGGCTGATCGCCGCGGGCGGCCAGGTGTCCGTGCCCGGCTTGGCCTCGGGCGAATAAATCCAGTCGACGACTTTCTGCAGCGTCTCGGCATCGGGCTGATATTTGGCCCGCTCCTTGTCGTCCAGTACATACTTAAACATCGGGTCGAGGTTGGCGTAGGGGTGCACCTGACCTGCGGGCGCGGGACCCGTGTTCACCGCTGCGTACTGCGCTTTCATGAGCTGCGCCAGCGCGTCCACGCCGTCGTGGTTCCACGTCTCGGGTGTCGACGTCTTGATCGCTTTCCGCGTTGCATCGAACAGCGGGTACAGCACCGTGGCTTCATAAAGGTCGCGATATGCGTCGCGCCGCTTGCCGTTGATGTCGCCGCTGAGCACCGCCATGGGGCGGAAGATCGCCGGCACTTTGATCGGCTCCTGAATCAGCGCCAGGTGCGTGCCGAACATCTGCGCGGTGTCCAGATCATGCCCCGCTTTGCCCACCTTGAACGCCGTGTCGTGATAGTTGTTGCCCACCTTGCTGATGATCCGGATGTTGCTCGGGTCCTGATCCGCGGCATCCGCCCAGAACTCGGCGTGCTTCCCGATCGAGTTCTGCAGTTGCCTCGCCCCGAACCACGTGAACACCCCCAGGGCCACCACCGCCAGAAACCCGCACGTAAGCACGATGGCGCGGCGGGTCCGCTGCTGCTTGTCGGCGTTCGAGGCCCGCGTCACCAGCCCCCGTTCGCGAAATACTTTTTCAATGA
>CALCHA010000028.1 GCA_937901265.1 uncultured Phycisphaerales bacterium | reverse complement strand
GGCTACGAAGTGGTCCAGATCAAGCCCAATGTTCCCCTCGGTTTGAACAGCGCAGCGACAACTTACGATTCGGTCCGCGGCCCGATCGACACCTCGTGGCAGGTCGAAGGCAATCAATTCACGCTCAAGGTTACCATCCCCGCCAACGCATCCGCCGTTGTGACGGTTCCTGCCCTCGACGCCAGCTCCGTTCGCGAAGGCGACCAGGCCGCCAAGGAGGCAACGGGCGTCAGGTTCCTCCGCGCTGAACCGTCGGCCGCCGTATTTACCGTTGGGTCGGGCTCCTACGTGTTTCATTCAACGCTGAAGCCTTGACCACAAGGAACCTTCGGACGGGCAAACATTCGTATGCCGCCGTTACAATGCGGGCTCAACTTCAGCGCCTCATGAAGGAACTGGAACATGTCAATTCATTCGCACCTCCTTTATTGCCTGATTGCTTTTGGAACTGCCCTGCCGCTGGTGGCGGGGGCACAAACGACCGCCCCCGCGCCGAAGGTCGACATCCCGTGGGATTGGTCGGGGGTTATTGGCACGGGGCAAAGCCTGGCGATCGGCCAGCTGGGCCGTCCGGCGGCTTCTACCCAACAGGCGCATCACAATCTGATGCTCTCAACGGGAAAACTTCCCTGGCCGATTGATCCCGCGGATGCCAGCCTGGAGATGGTGCCGCTGGTGGAGCCCATCGGCAGGCTGGCTCCCGGTTATCCGAGTTCGTGGCCGGAGAACATCAACGGGGAGACGCCCCACGCCGCGATGGCCGACGAAGTCACCGCGCTGGTGAAGGCGGCTACTGGCAAGGATTTCATCAGCGTGCACGGGGAAGTCGGCGAGAACGGCATGGGCATCCGGTTCCTCAAAAAAAATCCCGACAAGCAGGGACTCAATGGCCATTCGTTTGAGGCCTCACTGGTCGAGACCAAAGCAATCACGCGTCTGGCCAAGGCCGCCGGCAAAACGTATGGCATCGGCGCGATCATCGTGACCCACGGCGAAAACGACGCGGGGAACGCGAAATACGAAGAGCAACTGCACCAGTTGTGGCAGGATTTCAACACGGACCTTCCCGCGATCACCGGGCAGACGCAGACGATACAAATGATCGTCTCGCAGCAGAATTCGTCGGGCAACCGCTCGGCATCGGCGCTGGCGCAATGGAAAATCGGGGTGGACTTTCCCAAGGAAATCGTCTGCTCGGGGCCCAAGTACCAATACCCGGCGCCCGATGGCACGCATCTGAACACCGAAGGGTATCGCGAGCTGGGCGAAAAATACGGGCAGATCTACTTTGAGCGCGTGATCTTGGGCAAGGACTGGCAACCGTTGCAGCCGACCAAGGCCCAGCATGATGGCAAGACCATCACGGTGCAATTCCATGTCCCGGTGCCGCCCCTGGCCTGGGAGACGGCTTTCGATTCGCCGCACCAGAATGTTGAAGAATGGAAACTGGGAAAGGGTTTTGAGGTCAGCACGGCCGGCGGGCAGCGCGTCGCCATCACGTCGGCGGAAATCGACGGCGACGCGGTTGTCATCACGTGCGCGACGGATGCCGGCGCCGGGGCGCGCGTGAGTTACGCGCTGTTCGGGGACCGGACGAAAATGGCCAAACCGTTTCCCGGGACGACACACTGGGGCCTGTTGCGCGACTCGGACCCGTTCAAAGGCGCCGCCACCGGGAAGGCTCAGCCCAATTATGCCGTGGCGTTTGAGATGACCGTTCCGTGATACGCGGATCACAGGAAACCCACTGTTTGGTGAGCTCACAAATCACTCACTGAAGTGAAACGCTGTTTCATCCCCTTCAAGGGAACAAGCCCATGATCCTGCTCCGTCGCCTCCGCGTAGCCGCCAGTCTGCTGGCGATCTGCCTTTGCGCCGCTTGCCAGGAGGGCACCCCATCCTCCAGCGTGGTCCCCTCGTCGGCCGCGGCCGCTACAGCCACCAAGCTGGCGTCAAGGCCCTCAATACCCCTTGGCAATCCCATCCTCCCCGACTTCTATGCCGACCCCTCCGCACGGGTCTTTGACGGGAAACTCTATATTTATCCCTCCCATGACGCTGCCGGCGCCAGGAACTGGAAGGGTATGCTGACCGTTCGCATCCCCGCCAACGCGTCCGCCGTTGTGACCGTTCCCGCCCTCGACGCCAATTCCGTTCGCGAAGGCAACCAGGGCGCCAAGGATGCACCGGGCGTCAAACTCCTGCGACCCGAATCGTCGGCCGCCATATTTGCCGTTGGATCGGGCGTCTACGAATTTCAGTCAAGGCTGAAGCCTTGACCTTTTACGTTCAACGCAAGCAGTCCACTATCAAGCACCTGGCCTGCCGCGATGCGCCTCCGCCCGTTTGTTCCGCTCCGGTTCCACAATGAACCGCACTGCACTGCATCAATGCCTCGCGTCGTTCCTCCAGCATCGGGAAAAATTCTTCAGCAAGGATCTCCTCATGAAGCCTATCGGCAAATCAAAAATACCCCTCGCGCTCGTCACCTGCCTCCTGAGCCTGGCGATCGCTGGCCTGGCGCTGCCCGCCTTTGGCGATCAGACCGTGTCACTCAAGGGCGATTCCGGCGGCCCGCGATTCGACGGCGTCGGAGCCGTCAGCGGAGGCGGCGCGACCTCGGTACTGCTTAAGGACTATCCCGAACCGCAGCGGTCCCAGGTGCTGGATATGCTGTTCAAGCCGAAATTCGGGGCGTCCATGCAGACGTTGTTCGTGGAGGTGCCGGGCGATGGAAATTCGACCCAGGGTTCCGAACTGAGCCATATGCACACAAGGACAGATGAAAATTATTATCGAGGCTATGAATACTGGTTGATGGAAGAAGCCAAAAAACGGAATTCTGAGATCACCTTTGACGGATGTGCATGGGGAGCCCCGGGGTGGGTGGGGAACGGGCAGTTCTGGTCGCAGGATATGGCAGACTACTACGTCAAATGGATCAAGGGGGCGAAGGCTGAACATGGCATTGACATGACGGCCATTGGGTGTCGCAACGAGAAGGGGGTGAGCGTGGATTTCGCCAAGAAGTTCCGAGCCACCCTGGACGCCAACGGCTTGGAGAAGGTGGTGCTCCATGGTTTCGACAACTGGGGGGCGACGAAGTTTGACTTTGCCAAAACCATGGAAACCGATGCGGATTTTCGCGCGGCGCTGGGCGTGATGAGCGCGCATACGATGTCGGAAATACCGATTTCGCCGGCAGTGCAGCAAATTGCCGCGAAATACAACAAGCCGCTGTGGAATACCGAAGAACACATTTACAAGTCAGGGTTTGATTGCGAGATCAGCCTGGTGCAGGCCTACAACGATAACTTTATCCGCAGCGGCGTGACGAAAATCGTGAACTGGTACCTCGTCGCCGCGCTCTATCCCATCGAGCCCTATGGCGTTTCCCCGTCGGCATTCATCGCCAATTCGCCGTGGAGCGGGCACTATGAGCCGCGCGAAGTGCTGTGGGGTTACGCCCATTATGGACAGTTTGTCAAAGTCGGGTGGCACTATCTCAACGGCGGGTGCACGACGCTGAGCGGTGGCGGGTCGATCGTCACCATGAAGGCGCCGGGGGCCGGCACCGATTACAGCATCATCGCAGAGACCAAGGCCGCCAAGACGCCGCAGACCGTCACGTTCACCCTGTCCGACGGCCTGGGAACGGAAAAGCTGTGCGTGTGGCGAAGCAATGCGACCGAGCAGTTTGTGAAGCAGGCGGACATTACGCCCGTCAACGGGACATTCACGATTACTCTGGATCCGATGTCCCTCTATTCCCTATCGACGACGACGGGACAGCAGAAGGGCTCCTTTGACAATGTGCCGCCGGCCAAGGGGTTCACCTTCCCCTATTACGAGAACTTTGATTCCTACACCAACCCCAGGGAATTGGGCTACCTGCCCCACTATTTCGCCGACATTGTCGGAGGTTTTGAGGTGACCGAGCGGCCGGATGGGACCGGGAAGTGCCTGCGGCAGGTCGTGGACAAAAAGCCACAGAGCTGGGCCCCGGAATGGGCACCCTATACCATTATCGGTGATGAAAAGTGGAAGGATTATGAGGTCAGTGCCGACATCTATCTGGATAACGGTGGTTGGGCCGGCGTGATGGGGCGCGTGAACAATGTCGGTGGTGGCTATGGGACCAATCCCAAGGGCTACTACCTGCGGCTCGGAGCCGACGGTGCATGGGCCCTGTGCCTGCCGACGCAACGCAATGGTCAGCCCAACACCGAGTTGAAGGCGGGCAAGGTCGACAGTGTCGCCGGCAAGCAATGGCACAACGTGAAGATGCAGTTTACCGGGACGACAATCACCTGCTTTATCGATGGCGCCGAAGTGGCCTCCGTCGCGAATACAGCGTATGCCACCGGTATGGCGGGATTGGTCACCGGCGATATGGGCAATACCCGGAACAGCGCATTGTTTGATAACCTCCTCATTAACACCGTCGGCGGGCCCAGGCCCGTGCCGACGGTGTTCCCGGCGAGCATGTTGCCGATGTATAAAAAGTAGTTCACTTTTATTGGGCGGCCAGGAAAACGGAGAAATGCGCGTGATGATCGCAAAGAGTGTAAACGCTGCAGAGTCCCGAGCCTTCTGGCGGTGGGGCATGACGCTGCTGGTCGCAGGGTTTGCGGTGGCCGCAGGATGTGCATGTCCGCGCGGAACAGCCGGGGCGGGGAACCCCATCGGTCATGACGGGCAGCCCACGGCTGGCGTGAAAGGGCAGGAACCCCGCGTACCGGCAGTGCAATTGCCGGAGAATTTTCCGAAGGATGTGCCGGTGATGCCCGGGCTGGCGCAGGCGGGGGCTGGCGAGTCCGACAACGCGCGGGGGACCGGGCGCGTGACGCTGGTGGGGAAGATAAAACGCCAGGAAATCGTGGCGTATTACAGCAACGCGATGAAAGATGCGGGGTGGAGCGAAGATGAAAATCGCGCGGATGGGGCCAACTGGCTGATGGTGTACACCAGGGATCGTTTGAAAACGACCATCACGGTTTCCGGCGACGCGGCAGGATCCACGGTGGATATTTTGTATGAGACGCAGCAATAAGCACCGCGCCGCCTTGGTAATTGTTTAGCGTCTACCCCGCCGGAATCGGCAGTGCGATGAGTTGCGAGCTGCGCAGTTGGCGGCTGAGGAACGTCAGGGCGTCCTGGCCGTTCTGCCGCCGCGTCA
>CALCHA010000027.1 GCA_937901265.1 uncultured Phycisphaerales bacterium | reverse complement strand
TCGCGCTCGCCCCCGTTGATCGCCATCTGATAGAAGCGGGCGACGTTGTCGGCGGTGGAAAAGAGGCCCGCGCCGCCCAAAGGCGGGCGCTGGCGGTCAGTGACCTCGGTGCCGTACAGATACGTAATGACCGCCGGCTCAAGCTTGCCGCTCTGCGGGTTGAGACGGTAGCTCCTCGCAAGGCGCTGGTCCTGTTCCGCCGTCGGCCAGAAGGTGGTCTCGGTCATGCCCAGCGGATCGAAAATACGCTTCTGCATGAACTGGTCCAACGGCATCCCGCTGGCGATTTCGACCACGCGCCCCAGCGCGTCGAGCCCTGCCGTGGAATAGCTCCACTGCGTGCCGGGCTGAAATTTCAGCGGCTGACTGATGGCCTGGTCGACGAACTGCTGCAGCGTCCAGTGCGGCTCGCTGTGCGAATACTCGCCCATGCCGCTGGTGTGGGTGAGCAGGTCGCGCAACGTGAGCGGGCGGCTGGGGGCCCGACCGTCCCGTCCGACCGTGACTTTCTTGAAGTCCGGGATGTACTTTTCCACCGGATCGTCGAAGGAGAGCTTGCCGTCATCCTTGCAGATCGCGACCGCGACCGCCGTCATGGGCTTGCTCATCGAGGCGATCCAGAAGAGATCGTCTTTCTGCATCACCCTGCCGCTGGCCAGATCGCTCTTGCCCACGGCCGCCAGGTGCAGAACGCTGTCCTTGGTCGCCACCAGCGTGACAATACCGGCGATCTCACCCTTGTCGACAAACGCCTGCATCTGGGCGGGAATGGAAGCAAAATCCGCCGGGGCAGGCTCCGCCGCGCGTGCCGCCACCGGCAGCACACTCCACGCCATCGCCCACAGCGCCCGTCGCATGATCATCCGCATCACTGATCTCCAAACGCCGGGAAATCCCCCGGGGCGTTAACTCTGCTTGCCCTTCTTCTTTTTGCCATACTTCTTTTTCTTGATGTCTTTCTTGACCAATTTCTTCGCCATGGGGGCTCCTGAAAAAAACTTCGCGTTGGGCGCCGCGCGCCGTAGATCGCGGGTGAAGGGTCTCATTGTAACGTGATGTCTGGGAACCGCACGTCTACGCGGTCGCCGCGCCGCTCAGTCGCCGGTAGCGGCTCAGCGCCATCAGCGGAAAGTAGAGGCGGTAAAGGTGATATTTGAGGTAGAACACCCGCGGGAATCCCGTGCCCGTGTAGAAGAGTTCTTCCCAATTGCCGTCATGCCCCTGGTTTTCGATGAGCCATTGGATCGCTTTGTTGATGTGCGGGTCCGTGGCCGACGCTTCGCCCGCGGCCGCCATGAGGCCCATGGCGCCCCAGGCCGTCTGCGACGGCGTGCTCGGCCCGCGACCTTTGAGCGAGGGGTTCTCGTAGGTGTCGCAGCTCTCCCCAAACGAGCCGTCCGGCTTCTGCACCGAACGCAGCCAGTCCACCGAGCGGCGGATGTAGGCGTGGTCCATCCGCTCGTCGACGCTCCGCAGCCCCGTGAGCACCTGCCACGTCCCGTAAATATAATTCACGCCCCAGCGCCCGAACCAGCAGCCTTCGTGCTCCTGCGTTTCCTTGATGAAGTCGATGCCCCGACGGACCGCGGGATGCGCCACCGTAATGCCCGTGTGCCCGAGAAATTCCAGCACCCGCGCCGCGATGTCCGGGCAGGAGGGATCCTGAATCGCGTTGTGATCGGCGAAAGGCACGTGCTCCAGCACCGGCCGGTTGCGCGTGCGGTCAAACGCCGCCCAGCCCCCGTCATCATTCTGCATCGCCATGAGCCAGGCGACGGCACGTTTGACCGCTGGTTTGGAGACATCGCCTCCGACACGCTTGAGTGCCATCGCCACCATGGCGGTGTCATCGACGTCCGGATAGTGCGGGTTGAGATATTCAAAGTACCAGCCGGAGGGCTCGCAGTCGGGGCAGTTCTTGGCCCAATCGGAGGCGGTGCGACATTCCTTTTCGAGCAGCCACTTGGTCGTCGACAGCGCTGCGGGGTGTTTTTGATCCATGCCGGACTCGGCCAGCGCATTGAGCGCGATCCCGGTGTCCCAGACGGGCGAGAAGCAGGGCTGGATGCGGATCTGGTCGCCGTCGCGGATGAACAGGTCCTTCAGATGTTTCTGCGCTTCAACGACCTTCGGGTGATCCTCGGGGTAGCCCAGGGCCTTGAAGACGATCAGCACATACACCATCGGCGGGAAGATGGCGCCCAGGCCGTCGCTGCCCTCCATGTGCTCGAGGATCCACTTCTCCGCCTCGCGGATCGCCTTGGGCCGCAGGGGGGTGACCGCGGTTTTCTCGTAGCGCTTCAGCGTCATGTCGATGAGCAGGAACATTTCCCGCCAGGACTTGGGCAAACTCTTGAGTCGCCCGATCGGGCTGTTGGCGACGGAGTAGTCCTTGTAAAGCTCTCGGATGCCCAGGTGCTCCGGTACCGGCCGCACGGGCCGAAGGGTGCTGACGATCGCCAGTGGCAGGATCATCGTTCGCGACCAGGCGGACACGGCATAAAGGTTAAAATAGAGAAATTTGGGCAGCAGGACGATCTCGGGCGGGATAGAGGGGCAGGTATCGTAGGAAATCTGCCCCAGAGCCGCGAGGTAGAACTTGGAAAAGGAATTGCAGTTTTCCGCTCCCCCCAGCCCCATGACCACTTTGTGCGCCGCGATCATATGAGGGGCATCGGGGTCGTCGCCCATGAGTTTCAGGGCAAAGTAAGCCTTCACCGTCCCCGAAAGATCGCTCGCCCCCCCGGGATACATATTCCAGCCGCCATCGGATTGTTGAATGGATCGCAGGTAGTTGGCGACGCCGACAAGGTCCGGGTCATGCTCCTGGTTCAGGATGAATTTCAGCAAAATATATTCGGATTCGAGAATCGAATCGCCCTGCAGCTCGGCGCACCAGTACCCCTGCGGGTTGTGCATCTCCAGAAGCGCACGTTGTGCCTTGGCCAGCACCTCGTTGAGAGTGGGCGACGCCTCGGCCACGGCCAGCGATTCGCCGGGGCCGGCAGGAATAACGTTCTTCAGGGTGGGGACTTGCGCTTCGGCGGGTGTGCGGATGAAGGTGGTCACGTGTGAAGTTTTCCTCGGCCCTGGACGCAGGGATGCCTGCGGACGCCCGGAGAGGCTGGCCGCCGGCCGAAGAGGCTATCACAAAATGGTCTCCCCCGGCAAGCGAAGCGGGGGTGATGATTCGCACGTACGAAAAATAATCGGCTCTGCCCGGCGGGATGCCTTTGGGACGCTGCCTCCCAGCGCGTATACTGGTCCCACGTTTCCGGGTCAGCACAGGTGTATGTAAATGTCCGACATGTATGTCGACTTCCAGGGGTGGCTCGCGCAGCACGCCGGCCGCCAGTACCAGCTTCACGATGAACATGTCAACGCAGCGTTCGTCAAAATGCTCAAGACCATTGGCTTCGACAAGGGCTACGTCCGCGGGGAGGGGCCCTACCTCTGGGATCGGGAGGGCAACAAGTACCTCGACCTCCTCACCGGGTGGGGCGTCTTCGCCCTGGGACGAAATCACCCCAAGATCAAGGCCGTCCTGCAGCAGGTAATGTCTCAGGATTTGCCCAATCTTGTGCGCATGGAATGCTCCATCCTCTCGGGATTGGTCGCCGAAAAACTGACGCAGCATACCTCGCCCGGGCTGAGCCGCGTCTTTTTCACCAACTCCGGAACCGAGACCGTCGAAGGGGCCTTGAAGTTCGCCCGCTGCTTTACCCGGCGGCAGAAAATTATTTACTGCGACCACGCCTTCCACGGCCTGACAGGCGGGTCGCTGGCGATCAACGGCGCGGACTTCTTCAAAGAGCGCTTCGGGGAGTTCGCCCCCGGCG
>CALCHA010000026.1 GCA_937901265.1 uncultured Phycisphaerales bacterium | reverse complement strand
GGGGGGGGGGGGGGGGGGATTGTTCGCGGGGCGGTATCCGGCCGCCGGGCGTGTGGGTATAGTGGGGGTCTGCGCCTTCGCTGGGGCAATGCCAATGCTAAGTGGGAGAGGCGTGATTTGCGTGAGGAGTGTGGTGATGTCGGAGCAGCAGAAACAGCCGGCGGCGACGGGGTCGAAGATGGACAAGCTGGTGGCGTTGTGCCGGCGGAAGGGGTTTATTTTCCAGAGTTCGGAGATTTACGGGGGGATCAACGGGTTTTGGGATTACGGGCCGCTGGGGGTGGAGTTGAAGCGGAATCTGAAGGATGCGTGGTGGAAGGATATTGTGCGGTGTCCGGGGGTTGGGGCGGATGGGGAGATGCTGGATATGGTGGGGTTGGACTGCACGATCATTATGAATCCCAAGGTGTGGGTGGCGAGCGGGCATGCGGCGGGGTTTAACGATCCGATGTCGACGTGTCGGCAGTGCAAGAAGCTCTTTCGGTCCGATCATGTCCCTGAACTTCTGAAGGAGGCGGAGTGGGTGAAATCGCTCTTCAAAGCGTACGAGGAAAATGAGTCCAAGTTTAATCCGCAGATGTTGGTGAATTGGGCTAAGAAACGCGGAGAGAAGCTTGCGCCTGGATTGGCTTTTGTTCGTGGGATTAAGGAGGTGGGGGCGGAGGCATTTGATTTCTTTGCGAACAAGGAAACCGACGGCTTTATGGAGAACGTCCGGCGACTGGCAACGCCGGTTAAATACGATGGGCCTCCGATAACGCCATGTCCCAATTGCGGTGGCGATCTCACGGAGCCGCGGCAGTTTAATTTGATGTTTGAGAGTCATGCGGGGGCGGTGCAGGATGAATCGAGCAAGGTGTATTTGAGGCCGGAGACCGCCCAAGGCATTTTTTGTAATTTTCGGAATGTGGTGGATACGAGCCGGGTGAAGGTGCCGTTTGGGATCGCGCAGGTGGGGAAGGCGTTTCGGAATGAGGTGACGCCGCGGAATTACACGTTCCGGTCGCGGGAATTTGAGCAGATGGAGATTGAGTTTTTCATTCGGCCGGACACGGCGAACGAGTGGTACAAGTTCTGGCGGGATGAGCGGTTCAAGTGGTGGCAGTCGATCGGGCTTTCCTCGGCGAACTTGCAGCTGCGCGAGCATGACAAGGACGAGCTGGCGCACTATGCCAAGGTCGGCGCGGGGACTTCGGATATTGAGTACAAGTTCCCCTTCACCGATCCGGGCTATGGCGAACTGGAGGGGGTGGCGCATCGGGCCGACTTTGATTTGAAGGCGCATGCGCAGCATTCGGGGCTGGGGGACAAGTTGAAGTATTTTGACCAGGAGTTGCAGGTGAAGCTGCTGGCGGCGGGGGGGATGAGCAAGGAGGAGATTGCGGAGAAGTGCAAGTATTTCCCGCATGTGATCGAGCCGTCGGCGGGGGCGGATCGGGGGACGTTGGCGTTGTTGTGCGAGGCGTACACGGATGATCCGGGGAGGCCGAGCGGGGTGGTGATGAAGTTTCATCCGCGGATGGCGCCGATCAAGGCGGCGGTGTTGCCGCTGGTGGACAAGGATGGGATGCCGGAGATCGCGGAGAAGATTTACAAGGACCTGCGGACGACGTGGAACGTGCAGCTGGATGTGAAGCAGAGCGTGGGGAAGCGGTATGCGCGGATGGACGAGGCGGGGACGCCGTATTGTTTCACGGTGGATTCGCAGACGCTGGAGGACCAGACGGTGACGGTGCGGCACCGGGACACGCTGGCGCAGGAGCGGATCAACGTAAGCCAGGTGCGGGCATTTTTGGCGGAAAAAGTCGGATAATTTCGTGGCTGGCGCTGCTGAATTTTCAGTGTAAATTGAAACTTGCAGCAAACTTGGTAAAAACCTTACGGAGTGGTTTGACGGGGGGTGGGGCGCTGGTTTAGGATTCGCTTAGACCCACATTGTGCAACATTTCACAAAGGTCGCAATAACCTTTAAGCAGCTTGAAGGGCGATGTGGGTCAGGATGGCAGAGGTCGGCCCGGGCGGCAATTCCGCGGGTGCCGGCAGAGTGTGTGCGGGCTCGCCCGCCAGGGACTCAAATTCATGGAATTAAAACCGTTGTTCGTGTTTCCCAAGTGGTCGAATCGGCTGACCTTTGGGATTCTGGTGTTCCTGACGGTGTTTCCGCTTTATGCGGGGACGCTGGTGGCGTACGCCCTGAGTCCCACGACGCTGATCGTCGGTTACCAGCCGGTGCAGCCCGTGCCTTACTCGCACGCGTTGCATGTGGGGCAGTTGGGGATTGACTGCCGCTACTGCCACAACACGGTGGAGAAGGCGGGCTTCGCGGCGATCCCGCCGACGGAGACCTGTCTGAACTGCCACAAGTCGATTCGCACCAATTCCGAATTGCTGAAGCCGGTGTTTGAATCGTATCGGACCGGGCTGCCGATCCCGTGGGTCAAGGTTCACGATTTGCCGGACTACGTGTATTTCAACCACTCAGCGCACGTGAACGCAGGGGTGTCCTGCGTGGAATGCCACGGGCAGATCAACCACGAAGACCAGGTGTATCAGGCCAAAGCGTTGAACATGGCATGGTGCCTGCAGTGCCACCGCGATCCCACCGAACGGATTCGCCCGAAGGATCAGGTCACGAATCTGGACTGGCTGCCTGAGGGTGTGAGCCACTCGTCGAGTGCCAGCGAGATTTCGGCGGCGAAGCGGAAGCTGGGGGAACAGTTGAAGCAGCAGTACCATATCA
Organism: uncultured Phycisphaerales bacterium; assembly: GCA_937901265.1. GTDB lineage: Bacteria > Planctomycetota > Phycisphaerae > WQYP01 > WQYP01 > CALCHA01. Next base: position 2,301 of record CALCHA010000026.1, on the reverse strand, counting down.
ACCCCAATGTGGATTGTGTGACATGCCATCGATAACCGAAGAGAACTCAGAACTCAGCAGCGAGAAGTCAGAAGGGGTTGGAATGGAACTGCGCGGCACGGGTTCGAAGGGGGCGAAGTACTGGCGAAGCCTCGATGAGCTGGCGGACAAGCCCAGCTTTCGGGAGTTCGTGGAGCGGGAGTTCCCCGCCCACGCATCAGAGTGGTTTGGGGCGAGTCGGCGCGCGTTTCTCAAGATCATGGGTGCCTCCATGGGGCTGGCGGGGTTGGCGAGCTGTCGCCGCTGGCCGGCGGAAACGCTGGCTCCCTACGCGCATCGCCCGGTGAACCGCATGGATGGCATGCCGGTGCACTATGCGACGGCGACGGAGATTTGCGGGATGGGGATGGGGCTGGTGGCGGTGTCCTATGATGGACGGCCGATCAAGGTGGATGGCAATCCGACGCATCCGCTGACGGCGGGTCGGTCGGACATTTATCTGCAGGCATCGCTTTTGGGGGTCTATGACCCAGACCGCTCGCGGAGCGTCACGAAGCTCGAAGGCAGCAAACGCGTCAACCAGAAGTGGGCCGACTTTGTCTCCTTTGTGAACACGAATGTGAAGCCGGCGGGCGCGGGGCTGGTATTTTTGACCGACGCAAGCCGCTCCCCGACGGTCGCTGCTCTGCGGAAACGCTTCAGCAGCGCGACCTGGTTTGAGTGGGAGCCCTTCGGCAGCGACAACCAGCGGGCGGGAGCGAAAAGCGTCTTTGGGCGCCCCCTGCGGTCGGTTCCGCGGCTGGATGCGGCCCAGGTGATTGTTTCCATCGACGCGGACCTGTTCATCAGCGATCCGCTGGCGCTCAAATTCAACCGCGATTTCGCCGCGGGACGCCAGCTCTACAACGAGAATGCCGAGCACCCCGCCGCGGCGACCATGAATCGCCTCTACGTCGTGGAAAGCACCTTTAGCACCACCGGGGCGATCGCTGATCATCGCCGGGCGGTGAAGCCCAGCCACATTCCGGGAATCGTCGGGGCGATCGGGGCGGCGCTGGGGCAGGGGAATAACGCCGCAGGCGGCGGGGCGATGGAGAAGGGGATGCAGGATTTCATCAACGCCGTGGTCGTTGACGTCAAGGCCAACGCGGGCAAGGCGATTTTCGTCGCCGGTGCCCGGCAATCGGCGGAAGTTCATGCGGCGGTGGCGGCCATCAATGCGGCGATCAACGCGCCGGTGGACTATTTCGCGGATCCCGAAGACCCGCGGGCGGAAGGGACCTGGACGCCGGCCAACCAGCAGATTGTGGATTTCGCCAAGGCCGCAGCCAGCGCGAGCATGATCGTGGTGATGGGTGCCAACCCGGTGCTGACCGCACCGCGCGACCTGGACATCGCCGGGGCGTTGCGGGCGAAGCCCTCGGTGCACCTGGGCATGTATGAGGACGAAACGGGCCGCGAATGTGCGTGGCATGTGCCTCAGGCACATTATCTGGAAGCGTGGGGGGACGTGCGGACGTTTGATGGCACCGTGTCGCTGGCGCAGCCGCTGATTGAGCCGCTGTTCGGGGGCAAGAGCGCCGCGGAGTTCCTCTCCGCGCTGAGCGGTCAGGATGTCGCCGGCGAGAGTCTCGTGGTCGAGACGGCCAAGGCGGATTATCTCGCCGGCAAGTACACCGAATGGAACTGGAAACAAGCCCTTTTCCAAGGGATCGTTGCGGGCAGCTCGCGGGCACCCGAACGCGTTCAGGCCAATCCGGCCAATGCGATCGCCGCGGTGGAGAAGGCGGCATCGACCGCGCCCGGCGGCGCCGGCTACGAGCTGGTGATCTGCGCCGGCAGCGCCCTCGACGGAAGATACATCAACAACGGCTGGCTGATGGAGCTGCCCGACCCCATGACCCGCGTGGCGTGGGACAACCCCGTCTGCATGTCGGTCGCCACCGCTGCCAAACTTGGCGTGGACAGCGACGACGTTGTCGAGCTCTCCGCCCCCGGTCGCAAGCCGATGGAAGCCACCGTTTATGTCCTGCCCGGCCATCCGTCGGACGCCCTTTCCATCGCCGGCGGTTACGGCCGCCACGGGGTGGGAAGCGTGGCCGAAGGCGTCGGGAGCGACCCCTACCAGCTGAAGTACAGCAGCGACGGCGCCTACATCGGCAACGTCTCGATCAAGAAGACGCTCAAGGTCAACGCCCTCGCCTGTGTGCAGCAGCATCACATGATCGACCTGCTGCCGATCGGCAAAAAGCGTCTGGAAACGCTGGTCCCTGATCTGGTGGTCGAGGGTACGCTCGATGAGTACCGCAAGCGCCCCGGCCT
>CALCHA010000025.1 GCA_937901265.1 uncultured Phycisphaerales bacterium | reverse complement strand
GTGCAAACGCTGTGATGCCCCTTTCGCGCCGCAGCTGCAAGTCAATGACCTCATCACCGTCGAGCGCCAGCTGGGCTTCGATTACAAGGTTGACCGACCCGACCTCGATCACTACCAGCGGATTTGCCCGCGCTGTCGCCGGGCGATGTTCGGATTGGCCCAAGGCGCGCTGTGGAGCCCACCGGCAGCCGGGGCTGACACCGCCGCTCCAATCGCCTCGCACCTCAACCCTCCAGGAACCTGATCATGGCTACGATCCCCGTCGATTTGCTTCACGTCATCCAGCGCTATGGGCCTCACCTGTCGATCGGTACCGGCCCGCGCCACACGCAGGGTGGCGAGCCCGACAAGCTCGTCAAGACGCACTGTTGCTTCTGCGGCCAGCAGTGCGGCATCCAGCTGAAAGTGAAGGACAACGAAGTCATCGGCTTCGAACCCTGGGAAGATTTCCCCTTCAACAAGGGCATGCTCTGCCCCAAGGGCGTCAAACGGTATCTCCAGGGCTCCCACCCCGATCGGCTGGTCACCGCGCTGGCCCGCGATCCTGCCGCGACCTCCGGCTTTTCTCCCATGGCCTACCCAGACGCGATCGCCCGCGTGGCCTCCGAAATCGCGCGCATTCAGAAGACCTATGGCAACGACGCCATGGCCTCCCTGTCAGGTGCGTCGCTGACCTCTGAAAAATGTTACCTCATGGGCAAGTTCGCCCGGGTCTGCCTGAAAACGCCCTACACCGACTACAACGGCCGCCTCTGCATGGTCTCCGCCGGTGCCGGCAACAAGAAGGCCTTCGGCATCGACCGCGTGACCAGCCCCTGGGAGGAGATGATCGGCTCGGAGGTGATCTGGGTCGCCGGATCGAACGTGGCGGAATGTGCGCCGATCACCACGAATTACCTCTGGCAAGCGCGTGAAATGGGGGCGAAGATCATCATTCAGGATCCCCGCCTCACGCCCATCGCCCGGACCTGCGATCTGTTTCTTCCGGTCAAACCGGGCCGGGACGTCGCGCTTTTCGCCGGCATCCTGAACCTGATGATCGAAAAAGATGCGATCGACCATGATTTCATCAATGCCAACACGGTGGGCTTTGAGAAGGTTGCGGAATACGTCCACGACTGGACACCGGCCCGAACGGCCGAGGTTTCCGGCGTGGCCGAGCACCTCCTGCGCAAGGCCGCCGAATGGTGGGGGGAGGCAAAGACCTCCTTCCTGATGCACGCCCGCGGTATTGAACATCACTCCCACGGGGTCGCCAACGTTCTGGGCGCGATCAACCTCGTTCTGGCGTCCGGTCGTGTGGGCAAAGCGCATTGCGGCTACGGCACCATAACCGGTCAGGCCAACGGCCAGGGGGGGCGGGAACATGGCCAGAAATGCGACCAGCTTCCGGGGCTGCGGGATATCTCCAATCCCGAACACCGCGCGTATGTTTCGGGCGTCTGGAATATCGACGAAAAGGAACTCCCCGGACCGGGCGTCGACTGCGTCGAGCTGTTCCGCAAGATCGACCGCGGCGAAATCAAGGGGCTCCTGGCTATCTGCTTCAACCCCAAGGTCTCGCTTCCCGACAATAACTTCATCACCAAATGCCTGAATAAGCTTGAATTCTTCGTGGCCATCGATTTTTTCCTGAGTGAGACCGGCCGCCACGCCGACATCGTGCTGCCGGGTTCGCTGCAGGAAGAGGATGAAGGGGTCGTCGCGCAGCTCGAGGCACGCGTCATCAAGATCAACCAGGCGGTGGAGCCGCCCGGGGAGGCCCGCCAGGATTGGCGCATCATTCAGGACATCGCCAAGGCGCTGGGGCGGCCGCACGGCATGACGTTCAACAGCTCTCGCGAAATTTTCGATGAACTGCGGATCGCGTCCAAGGGCGGCATCGCGGATTACTCGGGCATCACCTGGGAAAAAATTGAGGCCAACTACGGGATTTTCTGGCCCTGTCCCTCGACTGATCCGCAGGGCAATCCCATCGATCACCCCGGGACGCCGCGACTTTTTGAGCCGGGCTCGTGGAATCCCATCGCCAAGGGTGCCGGACCCTTTTATTTCCCCGATGGCAAGGCCCGTTTCAATGTCGCGGCGTACACGCCGCCGACCGAAGATGTGGATGCGGAGTTTCCGGTGATCCTGACGACCGGGCGGGTGGTGTCGCAGTTTCTTTCGGGAACGCAGACCCGGCGGATCGGTCCGCTGGTGGCGCAATTCCCCGACCCGCGCATTGAAATCCACCCAATACTTGCGGAGAAACATGGCATCCGCGACAACGATTGGGTGACCGCCGAATCGCGCCGCGGGACCATCACCCTGCAGGCGCGCGTGGTCCTGACGATTCGCCCTGATACCGTTTTCATTCCCTACCACTGGGCGGGGGTGAAGAGTGCCAATCAGCTGACGATCAGCGCGCAGGACCCGATTTCCAAAATCCCGGAGTACAAGGTGTGCGCCTGTCGCATCCGCAAGGCGGAAGCTCCCGCCTACACCGCCACTCTTGAATCCCAGCAGTGAGGTTGCCCCATGGCTGTCGCCGAAGCGTATGAATTTTTCATCGATCCCAACCGCTGCATCGGCTGCCAGGCCTGCGTTCAGGCCTGCCAGGAGTGTGACACTCACAAGGGTCACACCATGATTCACCTGGAGTTCATCGACCGCGCCGACAGCGTCCAGACCGTCCCGGTCGTGTGCATGCACTGCGACACGCCCACCTGCGCCGAAGTTTGCCCCGCGGACGCCATCAAACGCACCGATGACGGCGTCGTGCAATCGGCCCGCAAACCGCGCTGCATCGCCTGCGGCAACTGCGTTCTCGCCTGCCCCTTCGGCGTCCCGGAGGTGCACATTGAAGAACAGCTCATGATGAAGTGCGACATGTGCTACGACCGCTCCAGCGTCGGCAAAAAGCCCATGTGCACCACGGTCTGCCCTTCGCAGGCGCTGCATTTTGGAACTCGCGAGGAAATCCAACGCCTCCGCCCGCGCTCGCGCCCCTCGAACACGTTTCAGTTTGGTCACCAGACCATCACCACCAAGGTCAACATGATGATCCCGATTCAATCCCCCAGCACCCGCATCGACGTGCTCTCTGCGATGCACGCATCCACCACCGGTCGACGCATTGCCCTGGCCGTGCTGCCCGGTGACGCTTTCCCCGTATAAGGAGCCTGTCTTGAAAGTCGATCCCGAACAGGTCAGCACGCCTCCCGACGGTGCCCCTCTTTCCACGCAGCCGCAGTGGCGTCAGGACTTCCCCATCGACGTGGGACAGGACAACTATGTCGAGCGGCGCGAGTTTACCAAGTTCCTCGTTCTCACCAGCGGGGCCTTCGTCGTCGGGCAATTGTGGATCGCCGGCAAGGCGATCGAAGCGCGTGAGGGATCGGCAGTGCCCTCGCAGAAAATTGCCGATCTCGCCGATATTCCGGTGGGGGGGAGCCTCATTTTCCGTTATCCGGTGCAGGACGAACCCTGCATTCTTCTGCGTCCTCAGGCCGAGACGCTGATTGCGTATTCGCAGAAGTGCACGCATCTTTCGTGTGCGGTCGTGCCGGAACCGCAACACAATCGCTTGCACTGCCCCTGCCACGAAGGGAATTTTGACATCGCCACCGGGAAGCCCCTCTCTGGTCCGCCCCGCAGACCGCTCCCGCGGATTCACGTGGAGCTGCGCGGCCAGGAAATCTGGGCCACCGGCGTGGAGGCTCGAACGGTATGAAAGAGCAGCACCCGAAATCGTTCCCCCGCGAACAGCGTGCGATGATCGTCTCGGCCATCCTCGGTATCGTGGTGGTCCTCGTGATCCTGCAACTCTGGCTATTGACCTCGACGATGAACGCCTACCTCGGGGCCGACTACCAGGTCGTCTGGGCCGGCGCGGCCGTGAGCGCCGGATGCCTGCTGCTGAACCTCGGTCTCCTCCGCCACCTGTACCGTCTGGATCGCCGCGTATGACCACCGCCGTCTCCGCCCCCGCACCCCGGGTGCCCTGGCTGGCCCACATGCATCCCGCCTACTTTGCGATGGTCATGGCCACGGGCATCGTCTCGCTGGGCGCGTTCCTGTCCGGGTGGCCCCGCCTCGCGCAAACGCTGGTCGTCGGCAACTGCGCTTTTTTCGTCATCCTCGTCGCCTGTCTCACCCTGCGCTGCTGCTGTTACCCCCGCCAGATTATCGCCGATCTGTTCAACCATGGCCGCTGCACCGGCTTTTTCACCATTGTCGCCGCACTTGGCATTCTCGGCAGCCAGTTTCTGATCATTGAACAGTGGGCGCGTTTCGCCGCCGCCTTCTGGGTGGCCGCCATCGTTCTCTGGATCATCCTCACCTATACGATCTTCACCATCCTGACCGTCAAGAAGGTCAAGCCGACCTTTCCCGAGGGGATCAACGGCGGGTGGCTGCTGGCGGTGGTGGCTTCGCAGGCGGTGGCCGTCCTGGGGGCGCAGCTCGCGCTGCCGCTGGGATGGACCCATGGGGCGGTGATGTTTTTCTGTCTTTCGATGTGGCTCGGCAGCGGCATGTTCTATGTGTGGATCATCTCGCTGATCTTTTACCGCTACATGTTCTTCCCCCTGAGCCCCGGCGATCTGAGCCCACCCTACTGGATCAACATGGGTGCGGTGGCGATCTCGGCGCTTGCGGGAACCATGCTGATCGCCGCGGCTCCGCAATCCCCGCTCCTGACCGCGCTGCTCCCCTTTCTGAAGGGCGCCACGCTGCTGTTCTGGGCCACCGCGACGTGGTGGATTCCGATGCTTTTTATTCTTGGAATCTGGCGGCACCTCTACAGCAACTTCCCGCTGCGCTATGATCCCCTCTACTGGGGCGTGGTGTTTCCGCTGGGGATGTACACCGTTGCGACCATCCGCATCTCGCTGGTCATGCCCAACGCCGCCTTCCTGATGGCCATTCCGCGGGTCTTCTTTTATATCGCTTTGGCCGCCTGGCTGATCATCTTCCTCGCCCTCGTCAAAGTGCTGCTGAGGGCGCTGTTCAAGGCGCTGTCGCCTTCCCGCCGCACGCCTGCCGCCCCCTGATGGGGTCTTTAAACGCCGGCGTGCATGTACGCACCGAAGGGTTCTCCGCGTTCTTCTACGCCGACCCCGGCCATTCGCGCCTTGCGCACCACCGCGACGTAGCGCCCGGTGAGCACCCGCAGGAACGCTTCGCCGGCAAAGCCGCGTTTCTCGCCCAGGCGCTCACGATTTGCGGTCGCGAGTTTTCGCAGCCATCCCATCGCCGCCGCACAGAACTGCGGCGTCCCCTCCAGACGGTCAAACGCGAGGGCCCAGTGAATGCGACGTTCGGATTCGGTGGCCTCGATGCCCAGGCGCTCCTGCACAAATGCCACTTGCAGGCTGACGCTGGCACGCTCCTGTTCGCGGGAGTGCCGCGCGCCGACGCTTTCATCATGCAGGCGATAGCGCAGGACGACGTCGGGGAGGTTGGCGATACCCCAGCGTGCGCTGGCCGCCATCCAGAGACCGTAGTCCTCGACGTGGCGATGCTTCGCTTCATAGCGGAGTCCGGTGGGGGGGCTCAGCACTTCGCGTCGCAGCATCACAGCCGGATGGGCCAGGGTGTTGCGAAAGACCAGCCCGCTCTCGACCGCCCCGGCGTCGGTCGCATAGCGCACCTCGCCGAGCAGCTCACCCTCCTCGCCGATGGTTTCCACCCACCCGCCGACCACGCCACCCGCCGGATGCTGCTCCAGAAAGTCCGTTTGCCGCGCTAGCCGCCCCGCAACCATCACGTCATCGGCATCCATCCGTGCCAGGAATTTTCCGCGAGCCATCGCGACCAGCCGGTTCAACGCTGCGACCACCCCGAGGTTGCCCTGGCGCACCAGCCGCACGCGACGGTCGGCCTGTGCCACGGCCTCCAGCCACTCTCC
>CALCHA010000024.1 GCA_937901265.1 uncultured Phycisphaerales bacterium | reverse complement strand
TAGTCGCAGCCTCTATGGCTCCGGCTGTAAAGCCCGCGCAGGTTATGAATACGCCCTTACTGGCTTTGTGTTCTCCCAAAGAGCCGACAAATTCGCGGATTGCAGACGGGCCAATGTCTGATTCGTATCGCTTCGCTTGTATATAGACCATGTCCAGCCCAAGCCGATCTTCCTTGATAACTCCGTCAATACCGCCATCGCCGCTCTTTCCGACGACCTGCGCGGCGTCGAGTTGCGACCCGCCATAACCCATGGCGACGAGGACGTCAACGACCAACTGCTCAAACATCTTGGGCTTCATAGCGCGAACGCGTTCAAGGAGTTCGTCGATCAGGGTCTTGCGTAGTTCCTTGTAGCCTCCTTCGACCCGCTCCAACGGCGTCAGAGATGTATCAGGTTCGATCGTGGATTCCTCGCCCGCTGGGGATGGCGTTAGCAGGTTTCGCTTGGTACTGGTGAATGAACGGTACTCAGCAAATTGTTTTAAAAATGCGTTATTAATCTCACGCGGTTTGCCCTTGAGAACTTCTAGGCCCCTCGCTGCTATTTTGAACTTTCCGCGCCCCGTCTTCTCCAACAGCAAACTCTTTGTCACGTACGTGAGGGCCCAAGTCACCCTATTGTAGAGACGCGTTTGGGTGCCGCTTGGAAGCATGGTCTCGCGATCATCGCGTGAAACCCCAAGGCGGTCTGCCAACGTTTCGATGGCGTCCGTGATCTTGTGTTCTTGCCCATCGGCTGCAAGCTTCACCAAAGGCAGCATAAATTCTTGATATCCAGGGATTGCCATACTGTAATCCGGTTAAATGAAGATGCCCACGGATCGTCAACGATCGTCCATGAATTATGGCGGCGCCGCTCCTGCCATGCAATTCTCGCTATCGCCTTGCGATGCACTGCCACAAAAGTTGGGCAAGGTGGCTTTGGAAACCGCAACGCAAACTTCGCCCCCGCACAAGCCGGCCACTATTGAAGCCTGGGGGCGGGAGCGGTCGTCGCCCCCGCCCCCACCTCCCCCCCCAACACCGCCGTCGGCCGCCGCGGATCCCACCCGCCGCCCAGCGACTTGATCAGCAGCACCGTGCTGGTCAGCCGCGCCGCCTGAATTTGCTCCAGCGTCAGCTCGTTCGACAGCAGCGTCCGGTCGGCATCGATGATCTGCAGCGAATCAATCAGACCTTGCGCGTGCTGCACGTTCGACAGACGCAAATACTCCCGCGCGGCATCGACCGCCTTTTCCTGCGCCGCGCCCGCCTCGGCCCGCAGTCGCAGGTCCGACAGCGAGTCCTCCACCTCCCGATACGCCGTGAGCAGCGACTGGCGATAGGTCGCCAGAAGTTCGTCGTACCGCGCCTTGGCCTGCCGCAGGTTGCCGGTGAGTTTCCCGCCCTCGAAAAGCGGAATCGACAGGTTTGGCCCAAACGAGAGGAACCGCGATTCCCAGTTGGCGATCGACTGCAGGTCGAAAGACTGCTGCCCCGCCGCACCCGTCAGCGTCAGCGTGGGGTAAAAATTTGCCACCGCCACCCCCACGTTCGCGTTCGCCGCAACGAGCGCCTGCTCCGCCTCATTCACGTCCGGCCGCCGCGCCAGCAGATCCGACGGCAAGCCGGCGGGGATCGTCGGGACCGTCAGCGAAATCACCCGCGGCGGAATCGTGAACGCCGAGGGAGCCAGCCCCAGCAATTGCGCAATCGCATGTTCCAGCTCCGCACGCTGCCGGCGAACGTCCGCTTCCTGCGCCACCGACGCCTGCAGCAGCGCTTCCACCTGCGAGAGCGCCAGCGTGTTGTCGATGTTCGCGGCAATGCGGATCTTTTCCAGATTCTCCTGCAGGCGAAACTGCTCGATCTCCCGCAGAAGAATATCCGACTGGCTATCCAGCAGCCGCAGGTTGAAATAATCCTGCGCAATGTCCGTTTGCATCGTCTGCAGGATCACCGCAAAATCATTCTGCGACTGCCGAAACGTCGCGCGCGAAGATTCCACGCCGCGCGCCACCCGCCCCCAGATGTCCACTTCATAGGAAACGTCGAACGGAATGCGGATTTCCGTCGCCGTCGCTGACGAACCATTCCGCCCCGCCGCCGAGCGCGACCGCGTCACCGTCGGGTCCGCCGTCACCAGCGGAAAAAACTGCGAGCGCGTCACCGCAACCGTCGCCCGGGCCTGCGCCACGCGCGCCATCGCCGCGCGCAAATCCTGGTTGGCGTAAATCGCACGCGCCTCAAGGTCGTTCAAATCCGCATCGCCGAAAAGCGTCCACCACTGCAGCGAAAGATTCACCGGCGCCGCCTGCTGCGTCGTTGCGGATCTATACGACCCTGGCACCTCCAGCGGCGGACGTGAATAGTCCGGCGACACCTTGCAGCCGGGCAGCAGCGTGAACACCGCCCCAGCCATCGCGGCGGCAATGCCGGCCATCAGGGCGAACGCGGAATGACGGTGGCGGTGCATCATACGGCGGCGGCCTCACTGATCGGGAAACCCAGGGCGGGCGGAACGTGCTGCGGACGGCTGTGCGGCGGCGGCGGTGCGGCACCGCCTGAGGCGTCCTCTCCCGACAGCCACAGCCGCAGCCGATCGAGATACAGATAAATCACCGGCGTCGTGTAGAGCGTCAGCATCTGCGAAAAAATCAGCCCGCCCACAATCGTGATTCCCAGCGGCCGCCGCAGTTCCGACCCCGTCCCCGTCCCCAGCGCCAGCGGCAGCCCCCCGAAAAGCGCCGCCATCGTCGTCATCAGGATCGGCCGAAACCGCAGCAACGCCGCCTTGAAAATCGCTTCCGCCGGCGAGAGATGGTCACGCCGTTCCGCTTCAATCGCAAAGTCGATCATCATGATCGCATTCTTCTTCACAATGCCGATCAGCAAAATAATGCCGATCAGCGCAATCACATCGAGATCATTATGCGTGATCAGCAGCGCCAGCAACGCCCCCACGCTCGCGGAAGGCAGCGTCGAAAGAATCGTGATCGGGTGGATAAATGATTCGTACAGAATCCCCAGCACCAGATAAACCGCCACAATCGCCGCAATCACCAGCAGCAGCTCCCCCTTCTGCGAATCTTCAAACGCCTGCGCCGTCCCCGAGAAAGAGCCCTGCAGCGACGCCGGAACGCCCATGTCCCGCTCCGCATCCTGAATTTCCGTCACCGCATTTCCCAGGGCCACCCCCGGCAGCAGGTTGAACGAAATCGTCACCGCCGGAAACTGCCCCTGGTGGCTGACGGAAAGCGCGGTCGCCGAGGGCGAGTAGTGCGCCACCGCATCCAGCGGCACCCGCTGTCCGCTCGGCGTGGTGAGGTACACATAGTGCAGCCCATCGGGCGATTCCGCGAACTTCGGATCCACTTCCATCACCACCCGATATTGGTTCAGCTCCGTGTACATCGTCGAAACCTGCCGCTGCCCGAACGCATCCGAAAGCGCCGTGTCGATCGCCGCCGCCGTAATGCCCAGCCGCGCCGCGGTGGGGCGGTCGATTTCCAGGTGCGCCTCCAACCCGCCGTTCTGTTGATCCGTGTTGACGTCCGCCAGGCCCGGAAGATTCTTCAATTTTTCCACAACTTTCGGTGCCCACTCCTGCAGCTCCTGCAGATTGTCGGAGGTCAGCGTGTACTGAAATTGTGCCGCCGAAGAACGCCCGCCGATCCGCAGATCCTGCTGCGCCGCCAGCAGGAGCGTCGCACCAGGCACGCCATTCAACTTCTTCCGCAGCCGAACCATGATCTGATCCACCGACATCTTTCGCTCACTCAAGGCCTTGAGCGAAACGAAAAACCGCACCCCTCCCGTGTTTGCGAACGCCATCACGTTGTCCACCGCGGGATCCTCTGCAACGGCGGCGGCATACTCCTGCTGCAGCTTGGTCAGCGTTTGAAACGAGGCATCCTGATCCGTCCGCACGCTGCCGCCGAGCCGCCCGACGTCCTGCTGGGGAAAAAACCCCCGCGGCACCTGGAACACCAGAAAGACCGTCAGCCCAATCGTCAACAACGTGACAAACAGCATCACCAGCCGGTGCCGCAGCACCCAGCCCAGCGTCACTTCGTAGAACCACAAAATGCTATCAAAGACCCATTCCGAGGCGCGATACAGCCGACCATGATCGTCGGTGTGCGGCTTGAGCAGCACCGCGCACATCATCGGCGTGGTCGTCAGCGAAATGATCATGGACATGAAAATGGCGACCGAAAGCGTGACCGCGAACTCGCGGAACAGCCGCCCCACGATGCCCCCCATCAGCAGAATCGGAATGAAGACCGCCACCAGCGAAATGGAAATCGACACCACCGTAAAGCCAATTTCCTTCGCCCCTTTGAACGCCGCCGCTCGCGGCTTCATCCCCTCCTCCAGGTGCCGCGTGATGTTTTCAATGACCACAATCGCGTCGTCCACTACAAACCCCGTGGAGATCGTCAACGCCATCAGCGAAAGATTGTCCAGCGAATACCCCGCCAGATACATGAACCCGCATGTCCCCAGCAGCGACACCGGCACCGCCACGCCCGGAATCAGAGTGGACCGCCAGTTCCGCAGAAACGCGAACACCACCAGAACCACCAGCGCGATCGACAGCAGCAGCGTGAACTCCACATCATGCACCGACGCCCGGATCGTCGTCGTGCGGTCCATCACCACCGTCAGATCCATCGCCGGCGGCACCGCCGCGCGGAACTCCGGCAGAAGCGCCTTCACCCGGTCCACCGTGTCGATGATGTTCGCCTGCGGCTGGCGGAAAATCGCCAGCAGCACCGCCGGCTTCCCGTTCGCCAGCGCGGAATTCTGAATGTTCTCCGTGGAATCCACGACGGTCGCCACATCGCCGACGCGCACCGCCGCGCCATCCTGATAGGTAATGATAAGACTGCGATAGGCCGCCGCCCCCAAAAGCTGGTCGCTCGACGCCAGCGCCCACGTGTGCCGATCGTCGCTCAACTGCCCCTTGGGTTCGTTGACGTTGGCGTTCGCAAGTACCGTCCGCAGCTGCTCCATGGAGATATGGCGGCCATTGAGTGCCACCGGGTTCACCTCCACCCGCACCGCCGGGTTCGCCCCGCCCCACACCCCCACCTGCCCCACCCCATCCACCTGCGACAGCTTCTGTTGCAGGATCGTCGTCGCGATGTCATACATCCGCGCCCGTGGATACGCGTCCGAAGTGAGCGTCAGCATCAGGATCGGCGAGTCCGCAGGGTTCACCTTGCGGTAGCTCGGCCGCGTCGGAATGTTCGCCGGAAGCTGCCCCAACGCCGCGTTGATCGAAGCCTGCACGTCCCGCGCGGCGGCGTCAATGTTGCGGTCCAGCGAGAACTGCAGCGTGATATTGGTGGATCCCAGCGTCGAACTCGACGTCATCTCCGTGATCCCCGCGATCCGTCCAAACTGCCGCTCCAACGGTGTCGCCACCGACGACGCCATCGTCTCCGGCGAGCCCCCCGGCAGATTGGCGTTCACCTGAATCGTCGGAAATTCCACCTCTGGCAACGGTGCCACCGGCAGCAGCAGAAACGCCAGAATTCCCGCCAGCGCGATCGCGATCGTCAGCAGGCTCGTGCCAACCGGACGCTGGATGAACGGTGTCGAGATGCTCATACGCCCCCCGCGGGCAGCAGCGGCACTTCCTCAGGTGCGGCGAGCTCCGGCAGATCCGCCCGGCGCTCACCCCGCACTTCAGCCGGCGACGCATCGCCCTCCCCTTCGTCCCCGTACGGGCCGCCGCGCTTCCCGCCGGTGATCTTCTGCGCCAGCCGGTCGAATGCCAGATAGATCACCGGCGTCGTGTAGAGCGTCAGCATCTGCGAAAAAATCAGCCCGCCCACGATCGCAATACCCAGCGGCCGCCGCAGTTCCGATCCCGTCCCCGCGGACAGCGCCAGCGGCACGCCGCCCAGCATCGCCGCCATCGTCGTCATCAGAATCGGGCGAAAGCGCAGCAGGCACGCCTGATAAATGGCGTCGGCCGCCGTCAGGCCCTCTTTGCGCTCCGCGTCGAGCGCAAAGTCGATCATCATGATCGCGTTCTTCTTCACGATGCCGATCAAGAGCACGATGCCGATCACGAGCACGATGCCGAGGTCGCTGCCGGCGATGATGAGCGCGAGCAACGCCCCGACGCCCGCGGAAGGCAGCGTCGACAAGATCGTGACGGGGTGGATGAAGCTCTCGTAGAGG
>CALCHA010000023.1 GCA_937901265.1 uncultured Phycisphaerales bacterium | reverse complement strand
CACCCACTACTGCAGATGCTGCGTCCCCCCCTGCGCCGACGTGGTCTGGCCGATGTACTCCGGGCTTTGCGCTAGTCCCCGCACAACGGCGGCCTGACAGCGCGGGCTGGCGCGCTGCACCGTCTCCTGCATCAAGGCCAGACGGTGCTCCACCGTGCCGCGGCCGGACTGGCGCAGGCCGTCGTGGTCCAGCAGCACCTTGCCCAGCAGCACGCGCGCGTCGCCGCCGACGGCGCTGCCGGCGCGCAGTGCCTCGCCCACACGCTGCCGGGCGGCCGGCAGCGCCGGGTCCTCGAAGGCGTAACGGTGGTCCAGCAGCGGGCGGCCCAGCCGCACGGCATCGGCGCGCAGCGTGGCCGGCGGGGCCGCATCGAAGGCGGCCAGCGCCGCCGGCAGGCCGCGGAAGTCGGCGAAGTCCGCCAGCGTGTGCAGCAGCAGGGCGCCCCCAATGGCCACCAGCACCGCCAGCGGCACCGCGATCGCCCCCTTGAGCATCAGCACCCGCCGCTGACGCTGTTCGCGATCCAGCGCCTCAATCGCCGGCGATGTTTCCGCTTCAACGGCCTCCGGAGTGTGTTCCAGATACGCCTCCCGAAACATGCCCTCAAGCGTGGGCGGTTCGTCACCGCTGCCCATGGCGGGGCGAGGCTTCAGCGGGTCTGTAACACCCGGCGGCATGGGGACTCCGGTGGCGGTTAGAGCAACTTCAGAATCTCGTAGCGCAGTGTCCCCCGGGGAAGATTCACGTTCACCGTTTCCCCCACGCGCGCACGCATCAGCGACTCGCCCAGCGGCGAATTTGCCGACACTTCCATCACCTCGGAATCCACATCGATCTTGCCCACTTCTCCCACCAGCCGGAACGTCTCCATGTCGCCCGAATCCACTTCCTTCACCCGCACGGTGGAACCGATGAACACCATGTCTTCCGGAACGCTCGACGTGTCGACCACCGTGACCGATCGGATGCGTTCTTCCATGTTCTTGATCCGCGATTCATTGAGGGCGTACTCCTCGCGCGCCGCGTGGTAGTCCGCGTTCTCTTTGAGATCGCCCTTTTCACGGGCCTCGGCAATGGCCTTGGCGATCACCGGCCGCATGTCCACCATGCGCTTGAGATCCTGCTCCAGTTTGGCCTTTTCAGCCGGGGTGACCATTTGCATGTCCATGGAAGCCTCCTCGCGAGGTGCGCGAATCGTAAAAAAAAGGATGCCGCGCCGCGGAACTCGCGACGAGGCGCTCTGAAGGATCATCCCCCCCGCGTCATGAGATGTTCAAAAATTCCTTCATGTGCTGATCGTAGACGTCCTGCGCTGCCTTTTCAGTGAGGTTGAGGCGCAGCTCGTTGATCACCTTGGTGCCCTGCCCGATCCATTCGCGGAAGCACGGGGCGCACACCGACTCGTGGACTTGCGTACCAAAATCCCCGCCGAATGGCGCTTCAGGCATCTTCGGTGCAACCCGGCCACAGCGGCTGCACTTCAGCTTTCCCGCGCCCTTGTCGTCTTCGGAAAGCTGTTCCGTCTTGATCTCCGGCACCGGCGCGCCCAGCTCCTTGAGCGCCTGGGCCATGTCATTGCGCGGCATCAGGTCCCCCTTGTCGTGCGCCACCCGGTAGCCGCGGGTCAGCGTGTCAATCGCCCCCGCGTTGTCGCCATCGGCCCGCTGAGCGCTCCCCAAAAGCGCATAAGCCTTGGAAAAGCCAGGGTTAAGCGCCAGCACTCGTTGCAACGCCGGCACCGCCTCCCTGGGGCGGCCGGCGTCTACCAGTGCCCGGCCCAGGGAAAAAAAGCCCAGTTCGTTTGTGGGGTCCGCCTGGGTCATCGTGGAAAATCGTTCAATGCGTTCGTCGATATCGCTCATGAGGGTTCTTGCTCCTTTGGTGTGCTATTTTACCGGGCGTAGGGCTCTCTGGCCACGACCGTCGGCCAGAATCGCGACCCTTACCCATGCGGGGCCTTTTCTCCCGGCAAATTATAGTGGATACTAGCCCGCGCACCCGATAACTCCAAAGGTGATATAGAAATGGCCGACTCGAGCACGATTGACTGGCAGCCGCGACTGGGCGAGAACTTCATCTTCGCCGGCAAGCACTACGACATCGCCAAGGCCAAGGACATCATCAAGGCCACCCCTCGACCCATCGAAAACCAGCCGCTCCCGGTCTTCAAGTCCATGTACTACGAGGCCGTCAAGATCGACTGGGACAAAGCCGAAAAAACCGATCCCACCATTCCCGCAATCGCCGTCACCGAGGGCGGCAAGCTCATGCTCATCGACGGGTGGCATCGCTATGCCAAGGCGCTGCGCCTCCGCAACACCGAAATGCCCGTCGTCGCGCTCACCGAAGAAGAGACCGCGAAAATTCGCCGCTAAGCCCCTCCTTCTCCTTTGCGGCGAGACATGATGCCCCCCTTGCCCCCACCTCAGCCCCGCCCAACTTTCCTGCTCCAAATCGCCATCCTCCTGCTGCTCGTCACCGCCGTCTTCCTGCCGGCGCGACGCTTCGCTTTTGTCGATTTCGACGATGACCTTTATGTCTCGCTCAATCGCAACGTTCTTCAGGGCATCACCCCGCAAGACCTGACCTGGGCCTTCACCACCACCCGCGGCGGCTACTACATGCCACTGACCTGGCTGTCGCTCCAGCTCGATGCCACCCTCTCGGGTTACTCTCAAACGCAGATCGACGAGCGGTTGGCGGGCGGCGGAGCCGGGCCCCTGCCGCCGGCAACCCTGTTTCACATCGACAACGCCCTGCAGCACGCCCTGGCCACGCTGTTCTTATTCCTCTTCCTGCGCCGGCTGACGAAGCGCGGCTGGCCCGCCTTCTTTGTGGCCCTGCTCTGGGCGGTCCATCCGCTCCGCGTGGAATCCGTCGCCTGGGTCACCGAACGCAAGGATACCCTCGCGGAACTCTTCGGTTTCCTCGCCCTGTGGCTCTACGCCTGGCACCGCGAGAAGCGGACCTGGTGGCGCATGGGCCTCGTGACCGCTGCCAGCTTGGCCAGCCTGC
>CALCHA010000022.1 GCA_937901265.1 uncultured Phycisphaerales bacterium | reverse complement strand
CCCTACAGCATCTGGATCGATGGCAAAATCGACCGCAAGCTCAGCAACGTGAACCGCTGGACCCGGGAAGTGGCCGCCGCCGAAAAGGTGCCCCTGATTGACCATACCGACGCCATCGACGACGTGCTGGACAAGCTCGGGCAGGAGAAGGTCAAGGAATTCCACCCCGCCGACTACCTGCACACCAGCACGCCCGGCGCCATTGTCAATGCCGAAGCATTTATCGCCGCGATCAAGGGCATGCACATTGAGCCGCTGGTTTCCGATTTGAACGAAAAAGGCCAGGCCATCCCGGCCTGGACCGCCCCGGCCACGCAGCCTGCGATGAAGTGATCGCGGGCCCGCACCACGGTTCTTTCGGCGGCGGCTGTGCAATCCGCGGCGGCAGCGTAAGATGAGCGAAACGCTGTAGGGACGGAGCACCGGCGATGGCACAGGACATACCCGATCGATCGCACATCCTCACCGAGAGGGAGAACCCCGACAGCGCGCGGCTCGATACCCTGCCCATCGAAGAGGCCGTCGCGGTGATGAATGCCCAGGATGCCAGCGCCGTCGCTGCCGTCGGGGCACAGCGCGCGGCCATCGCCGCCGCGGTGCGCCTGGTCGCGGCCGCATTCGCAGCTGGCGGGCGGCTGATTTACCTGGGAGCGGGGACCTCCGGGCGGCTCGGCGTGCTCGACGCATCCGAATGCCCGCCCACCTTCTGCAGCGATCCCGACATGGTTGTGGGCCTGATCGCCGGCGGCGATGCCGCGCTGCGGCGTTCCATTGAAAATGTCGAGGATGACCCCGCCGCGGGCACCGACGCCCTGCGTGCGCTGGAAGTGGGGCCAAAGGATGTCGTGCTGGGCATCGCGGCGGGCGGCACGACGCCCTACGTGCACGGCGCGCTCATCGAGGCCGCGCGGCGCGGTGCCCACACCATTTTTCTCATCTGCACCGATCCCGCCCATGTCACGCTGCCCGCCGGCGTCCCGGAACTCTTCATTGCCGTCCCCACCGGACCCGAGGTCCTGACCGGCTCCACGCGCCTCAAGGCGGGCACCGCCACCAAGCTCGTGCTCAACATGATCACCACGCTGGCCATGGTGCAGATCGGCAAAACCTACGGCAACCTGATGGTGGACATCGACGCCCTCCGGAACGCCAAGCTCGTGGATCGCGGGGCCCGCATCATCTCGCGCATCACCGGCGCGGGGCGCGACGAGGCGCTCAAACTACTCCATGATGCCGGCGGGCGCGTCAAACGCGCCATCGTGATGCAGAAGCGCGCCTGCGACGTCTTCACCGCCGACAATCTGCTCAAGGACGCCCAGGGAAAATTGCGGATGGTCATCGGCGAGTAGCGTGAGCGCGAGCGACCCATGAACGAGGCGACCAGACCCGGCCCGCAGTTCGTCGGCAATTGCCGGGGGTGCGGCTATCCGCTGGTGCGGTTGCCCGAGAACCGCTGCCCGGAGTGTGGGCGCGGCTTCGATCCGGAAAATCCGCGGACCATGGAATTCGGCACTTCGCGGCTGCGCGACTTCCTCTCGAAGCGCAGCACGGTCTGGACCTGGATGCCGGCGTTTTTCGCCGGCGGCGCGGCGGCGGCGGCGCTGCTGACCCTTCCGCCCAACCCCGGCACGAACATCCTTCTGGCCGCGGCCATTGCGGTCGGTGGAGGCACCTGGTACATCACCGCCGCGCGGGCACGCTTCCGCCGCTTCATGCGGAAACGCAACCGCGGAAAATTCTGGTGAAGGAACGCCTGCCCCCCCGTCATGCCCCGCCATTTTTCTCCCCGCCTGTTGGGCATTTTGCTTTCGCCGGATAGGCTGGTCCCATGCGCTGCTTCTACTCACCGACTCACGCCGGCCACGCCCCGGTCTGGTATATCGCCGATGGCTGCGTGCGGCCCTGCCCCGAGGTTCCCGCCCGCGCCGCTGCAATCGCCCAGTCGCTCGCCTACGCAAACTTTGAGTTGCTCACGCCGCTGCCCGTGGATCCCTGGCCGGCGCTGCGTGCCGTTCATGACCCGGGCTACCTCGACTACCTGCGGACGATTCACGATTTGTGGGCTGCGGAATTCGGCGCCTGTGATGTGCTGCCCGAGACATTTCCGCCCCTCGGCCGCCGCGTGCGGCGGCCCACAAAGCCCGCGGCCCAGGCGGGGTTTTACTGTTTCGACATGGCGGCACCGATCGGGCCGGAGACCTGGCGTGCGGCGCTCGGTTCCGCCACCGCCGCGATCTCCGCCGCGCAGGCCGTCCACACCGGGGAGAGGGCCGCCTACGCCCTCTGTCGCCCGCCCGGACACCACGCCGGCCCCGCCTACTGCGGCGGCTTTTGCTACCTCAACAACGCAGCCCTCGCCGCCCAACATCTGCTCCTCCACGGGGCCCGCCGCGTGGCCATTTTGGATGTCGACTATCACCACGGCAATGGCACGCAGGATCTTTTTTACGCGCGCAACGACGTGC
>CALCHA010000021.1 GCA_937901265.1 uncultured Phycisphaerales bacterium | reverse complement strand
GGTGGGTTCAACGGCGAAGAGGACGGGCGGCGCCATGATGAGCGCGCGGGCGATCGCGACGCGCTGCTGCTCGCCGCCGGAGAGGGCATCGGGGCGGTGATCGGCGCGATGATCGATTTTCAGGATTGTGAGCAGTTCGCGGATGCGCTCGGCATGTTCCGGTTTCCAGGAACCGTCGAGCTGCAGCGGCAAGGCGATATTCTCAAATGCGGAAAGGGTGGGGATGAGGTTGAACTGCTGAAATATCACACCGATGCGGCGGCGACGGAAGAGCGTCAGCTGGGATTCGGAAAGTGTTTCGAGGCGCTGCCCGGCGACCTCGATCGACCCGGAGTCGAAGCGGTCGAGAGCGGCGCACAAGTGAAGGAGCGTGCTCTTGCCCGAGCCCGACGCCCCCATGATCGCCACGAATTCGCCCTGCTCGATTTCCAGATTAAGCCCGCGCAGCGCGGGCACGTTGCGATCGCCCTGGCGATAGGTCTTCTGAAGATCGGTGACCTTGACGGTGTGCGGCATCGGGGAAAGTTTCCGAGGTCGAGGGAGAACGATAAATCATAGGCCACCGCTTCTCTTTGCGAAAGCCCGCGGCATTCTTCAACCGCGCCGGCTACGGAGCCCGCGACCCCTCATTCCGCGCTGCCCACCACCGCCACGCGCTGCACCCAGATCTCATTGGCCCCCGCACGGATACCGACAAAATCGATGGTGTCCCCGACCCGGCCCGGAAAGGCGGTGGGGTATTCGGTCGTCTCGTTGTAGATCCCGACGGGGGACTGAAACATGTTCTGCGGCTGCGCCACACTGCCCGAGTGCGCTACCTGGATCTCGGGCTTCCAATACACATCAAACTCGCGGCCCTTCATGTCGAGGACGGCCATCCCCAGCCGCGAATTGACCTCCACGACCCGTGCCCGCCCCTGCACCCGCGGCAAGCCATCGCGGGTGACGGTGGTTTCTGTCTGGCAGGCGGCCAGGGCGCACAGCAGAGCGCCGGCGGCGGGGATGAAAGAGAGGCGCATAAAAAACTCCGTGTCACGACCGGGCGATTATACCGCCGGCCGCGACACGGAATCCGTTTTTTTCGCAAATTGGAGAGGGTAAGGAAATCAGTTCCGCGGCTGGAGGACCAGGTCCACGGTGGGGCCGGCCGGAGCGTTCACGTGACGCAGGACCACGCGGTTGTCGCGGATTTCCACGACCTTGGCGTTGCCCACGACCATGCCGGCGGTAACCATGTTTCCGTTGATGATGGCGACCATTTTCTGGCTGTCGCGGAAGATGCCGCTGAGCTTGAAGCCTTCGGCGCTCACGGTCTGGAGCGGGGGCGGAACGGCGGGCCGGGTCGGATCGAGCTTGACCTGGTCGGGCGGCACGATGGTGGGATCGGGCGCCTTGACGAGGGTGCTGCGCCACTTTTCGTTGAGCACGAAGGGATTCATCGGCACCTGGGCCAGGGCACGGTCGTTCTCGCCATTGCCGCGCAGGAGCTTGGCGGTGGGATCATCCGCCAGCGCCGCGCGGGCTTGCTCGGGCGTTTCGGTGGGCAGGGCGACGGGATCGGCGGAAGCATCAGGGGAGGCGAGCACCGCGGCCCCCGCGCTTTGCGGGGTTCCCTTGGAGAGGTGGAAGGCCACCACGCCAATGAGCAGGGCCCCCAGCGCCGCGAGGATCATCACCTTGCTGCCCTGTTTGGGGGCCGCGCCGGTGGAGGGTTTCTTATCAAAATCGCTCATAATTTCACCGTGCCATGAAAACGGAGAGGTTGACGACGATCCGGCAGGTCGGGCGGTCGCCCGGTGCGTCTTTGTGGTCTTTGGTGCCATCGAGTGTCAGCGCATCGAGCCGGGTGAGCCGTTTGGTCTCGCGAAGTCCGGTCAGGAAGCGGTAGCAGGAATCCCAGTCGCCGGTGCCGGAGATCTCAAAGGGCCCGGTCTTGTAGCCGCCGGCCTCTTTGATGTCCTTGCTGGGGATGGTCGCGTCGACCTGCAAGCCGGCCTGCTCGGCGACGCTGGCGAGCTGCTGCATGAACTGGTCCATGGCGTTGGAGGTCGGGAGTTGTGCCTCGGCTTCAGTGAGCCGCGACTCGGTCTGGGCCTTAGCGCTTTCGACCTGCGCCAGGGTCACGCTGAGTCCGTCGAGCTGGGAGAGCTGCTCACGCAGGGCGTGGGACTCCGCGATATCTTTGGTACCGGCCCGGTACATCGGAAGGACGCCAAGGGCGGCGGTTCCGGAAAGGATCGCCAGGAGGGCGACGGCGCCGACAAAATTGATCGTCCGGAGCCGGGCGGAAATGAGATGGTTGCTGGGCATTGGGAAGTTCCTTGCGTAAGCCGCGACGCTGCGCGGAGGGCGCCAGCCGGTCAGGTGCCTTTGGAAGTGGGTTTTTCGCAGACGATCTGGAAACGCATGGCCTGTCCATCGAGCACATTGTCGCGGTGCGAATTTTCCAGGACGACATTGACCGCCGGGTTATTCTGCTGCGTGAGGCGCGTCATGAGCGCGGCGAGGGTCGAGGAGTTCGCGGTGATGCCGCTGAGATGGACGGCGTAGCGGTCGTCGGATGCGGTGGCGGCGGGAGCTGCAGCGGAATCGGGCTTGGCCCCATGGGCGTCGATCTTGACGGTTTCGAGGCAGTCGTCGTCGGAGAAGCTTCCGGCGATGCCGCGGAGAAGCGAAAGGAGGACGGTGTCGTCGCGCAGTTCCTGGATTTTGGCCATGCGGTTGGCGAGATCCTGGCGTTTGCCGCGGAGTTCCTGCGAGCGGGTGATGAGGATGGACTTGTCGCGGAATTGCCGCGCCAGGTCGGCGTGCTCGGCGGCTTTACCGCGTTGCCAGGCAACGCCGTAGGCGCTCGCTGCGCCGGCGAGCAACAGGACGACCGCGCCCGCGGCCGTCCAGCGGCCAATGAGCTGCCGCTGTGCGGCCTTGAGGCGGTACTCGGGGGGAATCAACTCTGCCATGATCAAACTCCTGCCGGCTGCATCGCCAGACCCACGGCGGCGGCGAAGTGCGTGGCGACGGCGGGTTGCACCGCGGCACGAACTTCGGGCGACATGGCGTCAGACGGCAGACCATCGAAAGGACTGGGGGAACGCACGGGCAGGTGGAATCGGTCCTGCAGATAGCCGGCGAATGTTTTATCGTCCGAGCCGTGGCCAAACATCAGCAGCTCGGCCATGTGGTCCACCTGCATGGACCCGACCATGTGCGAGACGCACTTGGAGATCTCATCACCGACCCGGTCGGGTGTGGCGGCGGCTTTGTGTGCGGGCAATTCGAAGGGGCGCCAGAACAGGACGCGCTGGTTTTCCACCACCGCGAAGTAGCCTCCGGTTTCGGTGAGTGCCACCGCCCCGACGACGGCTTCGGGAGCGCTGACCAGGCGGGAAATCAGGCTGGCCACCGCACAGGGCGCGACGTCGAGGTGGGCGCAGGTGAGCCGCAGTTTTTCAAAGCCGGAGAGATAGCGCTTCACGACCGACGCCTGCGCCGCAACGACCAGCATGTCGTGAGTCCGCGCACTCGAGGCCGCGTTGCCCGCGGGCCAGAAATCGAAAATCAGATCTTTGGGGTCGAAGGGCAGGCAGTTCTGGAGGGTCCAGCGGACCTGCTCGTCCGCCGCCTGCGGCTTGCTCGGATCGACGGCCACCGAACGGGTCACCACGAGGCTGGTGGGCATGGCGGCGAGGCACTTGCGAGCCTTCATGCGATGGGTCGAAATCAAAGCGGCCAGAGCGTCGAGATGGCGCTCGGGCAAGGTTTCGACGCCACCGGGCGCCACGGACTGGTTGGCGAATGCCTCGACGTGCGGCTGCCCGCGACGCATGCGGATGTCCAGCACCCGCACCGACTCCGCCCCCAGGTCGATTGCCAACAGGCTCTCTGCTGTTTTGGTGAACATTGTGTGTGCCCCGGGGGGCCTCCCGTGTTGCGGTCAGTTGTGCGGAATCAGTGGACGGTGGAACTCAGCTTGAACATCGGCAGGATCACCGAGACGGCGATGAACCCGACGAACCCGCCGAGCAGCACGATGATCATCGGCTCCAGGGCCGTGGTGAGGACCTTGATGCGTTCGGAGAGCTCTTCTTCATGGAAGTTTGCGACTTCCAGGCAGACGGCCGAGAGGGTGCCGGTCTGTTCGCCCACGCCGACCATCTGTGTGACCATCGGCGGGAAAAGGGTGGTGGCTTCGAAGTCGGGGGCGAGCTGCTTGCCTTCGCTGATGTGGGTGCGAAGACGGTTGAAGAAGCGCCAGTAATAGACGTTGGGCATCAGATCGCGGGTCAGGATCAGGGCTTCGGCGAGGGGCAGGCCGGCCTTGATGAGCATGCCGAGGGTCTGGATGGAGCGGCAGACGTAGGAGAGCATGAGCGTGGGGCCGACGAGGGGAATCCGCAGCGCCAGCTTGTGGACGCTGTCGCGTGCGGAGGGATGTTTCACGATCCAGAGGAGGAAGACGATGAGCGAAATGAGCCCGACGGCGAGCAGGGGCGCGTGCGCCGCGACGAACTGGCTCGACCCGATCACAAACTTCGTGGTGGGAGGCAGGGGCACGCCGGAGGCCTTGAAGACGTTGGCGAAGCGCGGCAGCACGAAGGTGGTCATGACCGCGACGGCGGTGAGCGCGACGCACAGGAGAATGGTGGGGTACATCAGAGCGCTGCGGATCGAGCCGGCGACGCGCATCTGGTTGCGGATCATGCTCTGCAGGGCAGTGAGCATGTGGCGCAGGAGGCCGGAGGATTCTCCCGCGCGCACCATGGTCACGTAGAGATCGGAAAAGACATGCGGGTGACGGGCCAGAGCCTGCGAAAAGGACTGCCCCTGCTTCACGCGATCATGCAGGTCGGCGAGGACCTTTTTCAGCGAGGGGTGGGCCTGCTGGCGGGCGAGGGCCTCAAGGCCGGCACAGAGGTCACAGCCGGAGGTCAGCATCACCGACAGCTGGCCGGTGACGACGAGGATCAGCTTCTGCGGCACCGCCTCGCCGGAAAGCTTGCGTTTGACGCCGGCGGCCCAGGCGAAGCCGCTGCTGAAGGCGGGGCCGTCGAGGGGCGTTGCCGCGGGATCCTCCAGGGGAGGGCGGCTCATGGCTGCGGGAGTGTTCTGCATGGATAGTGATCGTGTCATGGAATTCCTTATCGGCGCACCGGGCGCCGCCCTTAATCACGGGGCAATCCGACTACAAGCGCGCATCGGGGTCGACTAATCCTTTGGCCATCAGCTCACGTATGCACTGGGCGAAGCTGATCATGCCGTGTTCGCGACCGGCGCTGATGGCGTTGTTAAGCTGCTCGAGTTCATTCGAGCGGACCATGTTCGCGACCGCCTGCGTCCCCATGAGCACTTCGTAAGCGAGCACGCGCTGGTCGGGCTTCCGCGCCGGCACGAGCCGTTGGGCGAAGACCATCCGGAGGCATTGCGAAAGCTGCAGGCGCACCTGCGCGGCGTGGGCCGAGGCGAAGCCGTCGATCATGCGGGATACCGCACCCACCGCCGTGGACGCATGGACCGACGCCATCACGAGATGGCCGGTTTCCGCGGCGGTGAGGGCGATGGAGATGGACTCCAGGTCGCGCAGTTCACCGAGGACGATCACATCCGGGGACTGCCGCAGCACGGTGCGGAGGGCACTTTGCCAGGAGGGGGTGTCGGAGCCGATCTCCCGCTGTTCGATGATCGAGCGTTTGTTGGTGTAGATGAATTCGATGGGGTCTTCGATGGTGATGATGTGCGAGGCGCGTTCCTGGTTGATGTGTTCGACGATGGCCGCCAGGGTGGTCGACTTGCCGGAGCCCGTCGGACCGGAGATCAGGATGAGGCCGTTGGGCGTCTCTCCCGCGCGGATCACGTGACCGGGAATTCCCAATCGGCGTGCGTCAGGGATCTCGGGCCAGACCAGGCGCAGGACGATGGCGAGGTGGTCGCGCTGGTAATGAATGTTGCAGCGAACGCGTCCGGCACCGGCGAAGCTGCAGGAGAAGTCGAGTTCGCGTTTCTCCTCGAGTTCCGGCCAGGCGTTGGCGCGGAGCAACTCCCGGGCGATGGATTGCACGTTGGCGGTGCCGAGTGGTCCGGCTTCCAGGCGCTCCCACTGGCCGGCCACCCGGATGGCCGGCGCGTCACCGACCATGACAAGCAAATCTGAAGCGCCGCGAATCTTCGCGGTTCCGAGCAGTTCCGCGAGTGCGATCACCCGTTTTCCTCCGCCGGTGCCCATGCCACACGCAGGACTTCCTCAAGGCTGGTCAGCCCGGCCCTGGCGCCCATCATGCCCTCCTGGAAGAGGGTGGTTTCGCCGGCCCGCGCCCGCGCTTCGCGCAGCTCGCCGGCGGAGGCCCCGCGCTCCATCAGCTTGCGCGCGTCCTGGCCCACCTCGAACACTTCATAGAGGCCCAGGCGGCCGCGGTGTCCGCTGTTGTAGCATTGGCTGCAGCCCTGCCCTTTGAAAAAGCTGGTCGCATCCGGGGGCAGGTTCAGGCGGTCACGCACCTCGAGGGGAGGCGCATAGGGCTGGCGGCAGGCTGGACAGATTTTGCGTGCGAGGCGCTGCGCGACCACGCCG
>CALCHA010000020.1 GCA_937901265.1 uncultured Phycisphaerales bacterium | reverse complement strand
ATACGCCTCCCGCTGCCGCACCGCCGCCAGCACCAGCAACTCCACCGCCCCCTTCCGGGCCTGCGTCACCCATCCATCACCGTCCGCACCGCCGGCCACACAAGCTACCCCGCATCACAAAGTACCACTACATCGTATCACGGACTACTGACGATGCAAGTATTTTACGCTTACGGCCGATGTTCCATCTCGCCAAGGTACGGGCCTCACAAATAAAAAAGGGCCGACCCCTTCGGGCCGGCCCTCTCGATAATCTTTGATCATGGAGCGGTGCTCACTGACCGCCCATCACTTGATGAACAGCATCTCGCGATACGTCGGCAGCGGCCACAAATCGTCGGCGACGATCGTCTCCAGCTTGTCGGCCAGCGTCCGCACCGCGTTCATCGCCGGGATGATCGCATCCCGCGAGTGCTTCGCATGGGCCAGCGCATCGCCTTCGCCGAGATGTTCCGTCACATGCGCCAGCGCCGCGATCTTCTTCTGCAGGTCGCTGATGGTCCGCGACAGGTCCGACAGTAGCTGCTCCTGCTCGCCGAGGTTCCCCACGTTGATCCCCGCCGCCTTCGTCGCCGCCAGGGAGTGGGCCACTTCGCCCTGATAGCGGATCGCCGCCGGCAGGATCATGGTCTTGGCCATCGAGGTCGTGAGCTGCGCCTCGATGTTGATCGTCTTTTTGTAGTTCTCCAGGAAGATCTCGTAGCGCGAGTGCACTTCCCGCTCGTTGAGCACCTTGTACTTGCCAAAGAGCTCCACCGATTCCTTCGTGATCAGCGAAGGCATCGAGTCCACAGTGGTCTTGAAGTTCGGCAGGCCGCGCTTCTCCGCCTCCGCGTGCCACGCTTCCGAGTAGCCGTTACCGTTAAAAATCACACGCTTGTGCTGTTTCAGAATGTCCGAAAGCACCGTCTGGAGCACCTTGTTGAAATCCTTGCCCCCCTTGGACTCGGTCTCCAGCCGGCCGGAAATGTAGTCCAGCGACTCCGCGACGATCGTGTTGAGCACCGTGTTGGGCCCGGCGATCGACTGCCCCGAACTCACCGCGCGGAATTCAAACTTGTTGCCCGTGAACGCGAAGGGCGAGGTGCGGTTGCGGTCGCCCGCATCCCGCGGCAGCTTCGGCAGCACGCTGGTGCCGAGCTCCATGAAGCCCCCTTGCTTCGACGAGCTCGGTGCCCCCTTCTCCAGCTGCTCAATAATGTCGTTGAGCTGATCGCCCAGGAAAATCGAGATGATCGCCGGCGGGGCTTCATTGGCCCCCAGCCGGTGGTCGTTGCCTGCCGAGGCGATCGACACCCGCAGCAGCGCCGCGTACTTGTCCACCGCCCGGATCACCGCGCACACAAACGTCAGAAACTGTGCGTTCTCGTGCGGCGTCGAACCCGGGTTCAGCAGGTTCTCCCCCTCGGCCGTCGATAGCGACCAGTTGTTGTGCTTGCCCGAACCATTCACGCCCGCAAAGGGCTTCTCGTGCATCAGGCAGGCCAGACCATACTTGTCCGCCACCCGGCGCAGCGTCTCCATCGTCAGCATCTGGTGATCGTGCGCCAGGTTGCTGCTCTCAAAAATCGGTGCAATTTCGTACTGCGCCGGCGCCACTTCGTTGTGCCGCGTCTTCACCGGCACAGCCAGCTTGTAGAGCTCATGCTCCACTTCCATCATGCACGCCAGCACCCGCTCGGGAATGCTCCCGAAGTAGTGGTCCTCCATCTCCTGCCCCTTGGGCGGCTGGGCACCAAAAAGCGTCCGCCCCGCGTTGAGCAGGTCGGGCCGGGCGTAATAAAAGTTTTTGTCGATCAGGAAGTATTCCTGCTCCGGCCCCACCGTGGAAAAGACCTTCTCGGAAACCTTCCCGAACTGCTTCAGCAGCCGAATCGCCGCGTTGCAGACCGCATCCATCGAACGCAGCAGCGGCGTTTTCTTGTCCAGAGCCTCGCCGGTCCACGAGACAAACGCCGTCGGAATCACCAGCGTCGAGCCATTGGGATTCCCCAGGATGTACGCCGGCGACGTGGGATCCCACGCCGTGTACCCACGCGCCTCAAAAGTCGCCCGCAACCCGCCCGAAGGAAAGCTCGATGCGTCCGGCTCGCCTTGCACCAGCTCCTTGCCCGAAAACTCCAGGATCGCCTGCCCATCCCCCGTCGGCGAGATGAACGAGTCATGCTTCTCCGCGGTGATCCCCGTCATCGGATAGAAAATATGGGCGTAGTGCGTCGCCCCCTTCTCGATGGCCCAGTCCTTCATCGCAATCGCCACCGCGTCGGCGATCTGCGGATCGAGCATCATCCCGTTGCGGATGGTCTGCTGCAGCTTCTTGAAGACCGTCTTGGGCAGCCGTTCACGCTGCACCTCTTCATTGAACACACGCGAGCCGTAGAGATCTTTGACCGGGGTGTCCTTGAAATTCACACGCGGGGCAACCGCCTTGAAATTGGTAAGCGCCGCGATTGCGGCGGCGCGGGCATTGGTCGAACCCATAGACTCGAGCTCCTCATAGGAAAGCAAGGACACGAAACCGCCATGGAGGCGAAAACCTGCGACAGCGCAATGCCACCGCTGGCTCACTTTCAATTCATCTGCGTGGTTGAAAGAATACATGGCAACGCCCGTGCCGACAATCCCCCTCCCGCCAAAAAAACAGTCACCCCCAGCCATCCCCCATCAATAGCCTACAAACTATTATTATCAAAACGCTTACGATTATCTTCAACAAGCGGTATGCCCCGCGTTGAAGCGCCTCCCGCTCCCCTCCCTCCACGGCGACTGCTTAAAAAGCAGGCATTGCGGAACTGGGCAATCCACGCTGCTTGTTCCCAAGGCAGTACGAGTTTCTCACCCGATCCATTCGCCCAGGCCAAACTTGTAGCAGAAGACCCCGAATGCCGCCGCCGCGGTCGCCAACAGCGGTATCCCCGCCCAACGAAACCGCACAAATACCGCCCCCAGAATGATTTGTGCCGGTAGCAGCACCGCCATGAAACGCCCCATGCTCATCCACTGGCTGCTCCCTGGCGGACTTCCCGCCAGCGCATTCGACACGTAGGGCAGCCCCCACATCAGCCACCCCGCCATCTCCAGCTCAAAACTCAAAAACCGCCCGCCCAGCACCAGCAACACAATCGGCGGCCACAGCAGGCAGAATGCCTCCCACAGCCGCGGCAAATCCCGCGGCGAGGCATAGAACAAGTACTGCAGAAAATGCGACATCGCATTCGCCGGGTTCATCGCATACAGCACCGTCGTCGGGTTGATCCCCACATTCCAGTAAACCTGCGCATGCACGAACGCCAGCGGGTCGTGAAACGTCTTCTGCAGGTACCCCATGTAGGCCAGCAGACCGATTTCCGAGAGCACCCCCAGCCCCGTCGCCACCGCCACCTTCAGCACCGCATTTCGCATGTCCGAGCGCAGCAGGTAGGTCACCGCCAGGATTGGCCCAAAGAGCACCCCCTGCGAGCGGCATGCCGACGCCACCGCCGCCACCAGCGCCGCGGTCACCCAGTGGCGCCCCTGCACCGCATACAGAAACGCCGCCAGCAGGAGCACGAAGAGGCTTTCGGTGTAATTCGCATAAAGGAATACGCCGCAGGGGTTGTAGAGCAGGAAAGCGAGGACCCACAGCGCCGCCGAATCGGCTGGGGGCAGGTCCCAGCGCCGCGTCGGGTGCGCCGCCGTCAGTTCGCCGGCGGAATGCAGCAGCGGAATGCGGTTGTGAAAATGCCGCCGCGCATACAGGAACACCATCACCGCC
>CALCHA010000019.1 GCA_937901265.1 uncultured Phycisphaerales bacterium | reverse complement strand
CGAGGCGGGCCTGCGCAGCGGTGTGGCGGGTGCGCGTAAGGGCGTGGATCACCGGGTGACCCGAGAGGGCCGCCGTCTCGCGGGCGATTTCCTCAGCCTGATTAAAGCCGCGTCGGGCGCGCCGAAGCCAGTGAAGCGGGACGGGGATCAGGGCATCGATCGGCTGGCCCGACTGCTGCGCGGTTTGTGTGAGGCCATGGCAGAGAAAGGGGGCGAGCACACGGGCGACCTCCCACTGGCGGGCGAACTTGAGTTTGTGGATCAGGACCACCAGCGGCTCGGAGAAGGTGCCGACGCGGGCCGTGCAGCGGAGACCGGTAGTGCGCTCGGCGCAGCGGCCGCAGGGATTTTTGCGTGAGTGATCCTGCTCGTGCGGACCCGTGGTGAGGCCGCAGCGCAGGCAGTGGGGTTGGGCGGCGAGGAGGGCGATCTGAAAGCGCGCGTCGTCCGAGAGCCCAGCGGCGGCGGGGCGGGCGGGATCGACCCAGCAGACCGGCGGGAAGAGCGTGTCGAGAATCGCGCTGAGCATGGGAAGAGCGTAAAAACGAAATGACGGTGAACAAACTCAAGGGGTCAGACACGAGAGGCGCTGCGTGAAATCCTGCGCCAGCTTGCCCGCCTGCTCGTCGGTGAAGCTGGTGGTGCGGTAGGTCACGCACAAGGTCAGGCGATTCCGCAGCGTCGTCAACGTAAATACCAGCGGCAGCAGGGGGCCCGTCGGCGAGATCCGGAGGTAGTCGAGGATCCGCGGAGCGGCGGCGTCGGAATTTTCGTCCGCGGGATCGGCCCAGGAGTGCGTCATGTTGACGTTGGAAATACCCGCGACCACCGGCACGGTCTTGTGCAGCAACTGCGACCGGTAGCGGTTGGAGTTGTGCAGATCCCACCAGAAGCGAGCCATCGCGAGTGCCCAGAAGCCTTTGACCGTGGCGAAGGATTTTTTGAGCTTCGCGGTGTGGGCGCTGATCTCCCGGGTGAGGTCGCCCGCGGTGCGGCGCTCGGCGTTGGCGAGCAGCACGACGTAACTGGAAAGATAGAGGTTAAAGACGCGGTCGAGGGGTTCCGCAGAGGCGTCGCGGATATCGACGATCGTGCCCAAGCCGATCTGCTGCCGTTTGAAGTGGAAAAATTTGCGTTTGCGGGTCGTGCGTTCGTGCAGGGTGTAGGCACCCATGGTTTGGCCGAGGATGGCGAGGAAGGCGTCGTTGACGCTGCCGACCTGCGACTTGGCGAAGCGGTAGACGTTGTCGATAAGGCCATCGGGCAGGCGGAAAATCTGGAAGCGGGAGGTGAAGTCGAGGGGATCGGCGATGTTGACGCGGAAGCCATGGCGCTGGCGGTAAACATTTCGCACGCTCTCGCGAACGGCGGCGAGCCGGGTAAAACGGCCGACGTGACGTCGAAAGAGCGGAGTGAAGGCCGGCGCGTGCAGGGTGAGGGGGGCGCGCTGGGAGGGTTGCTCGGGATGCTGATAGCGTTCGAAGACCCGCTGCATGAGTTCACGCATGGCCCGGGAGTCGGCAATCCAGTGGTCATACACCGCGGCGAGGCAGTGAGAATCCCCACCCTGGGTTGCCGGGAGCGTGCAGAAGCGGATGGGAACGTCGCCAGCGGCGAAGGGACGATTCAGTTCCTCGTTAAAAAAATCGACCAGCGATTGCTCGGATTGTTCAATGGGCAGGTCGTCGCAGGGCACAAAGTGGACGAGGCGGTCATGGGCGGAGAAGCGCGGCGCGCCCAGCCCCATCTCGCCCAGCACGGCCTCGACGGCGGCCTTCCATCGCTCACGGTCTGGCGGGCCCGACACTTCCATGATCTGCCCGGCGTTGTAGGGGTGCAGGCCCGTCCAGCGACGCATGAGAAGCTGGAAGGGATTAAGGCGCACGGCAGCACACGCATCAGCGGCGGACTTTCGCGCCGGGGAGAGAGCATCGGTGGAAGGTGTGGCGGCGACCTGGGTCACAAGCGGCAATCCTCGGTGTCCGGGCGCAACGCGGGCCCGGCAGGAGGCATTCTACACGACAAAGGTCCGGGGGACGAAACGGCCGACCGAATTCTTGTAGGTGGCGTAGACCTCGCCATGCTTGGATTCCATGTAGCGCTCTTCGCGGCGGGCCTCGATCTGCAACAGGACGAAATCGATGCCCGCAGTCAGAAGCACGAGCAGCGTCGGGGCCATGAGAAAGGCACAAAGGTTGATGATCATCCGGAGGGCGTAAATGGGGTGCCGCACCAGACGGTAGGGGCCCGTCGAAACCAGGGCGAGCGTTTCGCCCGGATCGATGCCGATACGCCACGAGCGGCCCATTTTCCGCCAGCAGACGAAGGTCAGGACCGTCCCCAGCACGCAGAGGATCGACGCGAGGATGGCGACGATGAACCACGCGTTCGCGGGGGGCCAAAGCCAGCCGATCAGCCAGCCACCGCCCATGTGCGCGAGCCGCTGCGGCGGAATGATCGCCGCCATCCAGAGCCCGGCCAGCAGCGCAAAAATGCAGGGATACCACAGCACCCGAAGGAGAATGCCGACCCTCTCCCGCGGCAAGGCATTGGGGTCCTTGCCGATCTTCTTACCCAAGCGAATGAGCTTGATGATGACGTAGCCCCAGTAAATGGAGAGGGACAGGGCGGCGACCAGCGGCGGGAGGTTGACGATGTGCATGACCATGTTTTAAGGGCGGGAAGGAGAAAACTCAAAATTTATGCCTTCAGGGGACGCTCTTCGGGCACCTCGGGCATGAGGGTTGCATACGGTTATTCGGGGGCAAGGTGATGACCGATCCTGTGAGGAGATGCGCCATGGTTTCACAACGGCTTGAAAACAACGCGTCGCAAGGACGAAATCCTGCTCCCGCGGCCGACAGCAGCACCAAAGAGGTGCC
>CALCHA010000018.1 GCA_937901265.1 uncultured Phycisphaerales bacterium | reverse complement strand
CCCGACGAGGAGGAGGAGTACAAGCCGCTCGAATGGCCGGTGGTCAGGAAGATGCTGGGCTGGATGGCGCCCTATCGCCGGCAATACACGATCGCGTTGTTGCTGAACGTCGCGTTCACGGTACTTGAACTGCTCGGCCCGCTGTTCGTGAAGCGGCTCATCGACCATGACATTCCGGGCGATCGGCATCCGCTGGCGCCGCTGGTGGGGGCCCTGCCCGGCGCCGCGGCGTGGATCGCCGCACACCATTCGACGGCCGCGATCCTCATGACCGTCTCCCTCTGGGCCGCCGCCGTGCTCACCGCCAACCTGATCAACCGCTTCAACATCGAGTACAACCGGCGGGTGGGCGAGAAGGTGATGCTGGCCATCCGCAACGCGGTCTTCGCGCAGCTGCAGCGGCTGAGCATGTCCTACTACGACCGCACGAAGTTCGGCCGCATTCTGTCGCGCGGCACCTCCGACATCGAGGCTCTCTCCAACCCGGTGATCAACGGCATCAACACCGTGGTCATCAACGCCATGATGATGACCATCGCCGCCGCCATGCTGGCGTTCGCCGACTGGCGCATCGCGCTGGCCACCCTCTGGCTGGGGCCGGTGCTTTACATGATGAACAATTTTTACCGTCGCCGCATCGGCGGGCAGTACCGCATCGCGCGGGAGGGTTTCACGCGCGTCTCGACCAACCTTGCCGAGAACATCAACGGCATGCGCGTCGTCACCGCCTACAACCGCCAGGCCGAGAACCTTTCCAGCTTCAACCTTTTGCAGGATGCCAACACCAGCAACAACGTGCGCGTCGCTTCGCTCAACGGCATCTACCAGCCGCTGCTTTCGCTGGTGGGTTATTTTGGCAACGTGATCATCCTTATTTTCGGCTGCTATCTGGTCATCTCCTCGGCCTCCGCCGGCAACGCCCGCTTCACCGTCGGGACGCTGGTCGCGCTCACGATGTACTGGGGCTGGTTCATGAACCCGGTGCTCACCTTCGGCACGTTCCAGAGCGAGATGATGCAGTCGATGGCGTCGGCCGAACGCGTGTTCGCGCTGCTGGACCTGCGGCCCGATGTCCTCGACGCACCGGACGCCGGACC
Organism: uncultured Phycisphaerales bacterium; assembly: GCA_937901265.1. GTDB lineage: Bacteria > Planctomycetota > Phycisphaerae > WQYP01 > WQYP01 > CALCHA01. The sequence goes on along the minus strand of CALCHA010000018.1, from coordinate 1,935 downwards.
GCTGCCGCCGATCACGGGCCATGTGCGTTTTGAAAATGTGCACTTTCATTATGTCCCGGAAAAGCCCGTCCTTCATGGCATCGACTTCGAGGCCCGGCCGGGCCAGACCATCGCCCTCGTCGGCCACACCGGCTGCGGCAAGAGCACCATCATGAACCTGCTGCAGCGTTACTACTTTCCCACCGCCGGCCGCGTGCTCATTGATGGCCACGACCTGTGCAGTATCACCGGCGATTCGCTGCACGCGCAGATGGGCATCGTGTCGCAGGGCAACTATCTTTTCTCGGGAACCGTGCTGGAGAACATCCGCTACGCCCGGCCCGACGCGACGCTCGAAGAGGTCGAGGCCGCCGCCGGCGCCCTGGGCACGCATGACCTGCTGACCGCCCTCAAGGAGGGCTACCAGACGCAGGTGGGCGAGCGCGGGGCGGCCATGTCGCTGGGGCAGCGGCAACTCATCTGCTTTACCCGCGCGTTCCTGGCCAACCCGCGCATCCTCATGCTCGATGAAGCCACCTCCGCCGTCGATACCCATACTGAAAAAGTCCTGCAGGACGCCCTCGAACGGCTGGTCGCCGACCGCACGACGTTCATCGTCGCGCACCGGCTCTCGACGGTCGTCGGCGCGGATCTGGTGCTGGTGCTCGACCACGGACGCATCATCGAGCGCGGCACGCATGGAGAGTTGCTCAAGCTGGGCGGGAAGTATGCGGAGCTTTACCGCCAGTTCACCCGCGAACTCACCATCGGATGAGCGCGCCAGGACGTCGTCGCCCCTCACCCCGCCTCTGCCGCAAACCAGCCCTTCGCCGACTGGTTCGTCTTCAAAAAATCCAGCAGCAACCGCGCCACTTTTTCCCGCCCGGCCGTGCTGGGATGCGTGCCATCTGGCCCGAAATCCTCCCGCTTCCACACCAGCGCATCGCCCTTGCGCCCCTTCATCCCGTCGGCCCACAGATAGGGCCCCCACAGAATCACGGGTGCCACCACCGGACCCTTCGCCGCATCGCTGTTCATCGCCGCCGCCCCCTTCATCTGCGCCTCGATCACTCCGCGCACCGCGAAGGCCCCCTCATACGCATAGGGCTCGGGATTCAGCGTGCCCGTTGCATATCCTCCATACGTGCGGCTTGATAAATACGCCAGCCGCAGGTTCGGAAACTCCTTCTTCGCCCGCCCCAGCGCCTTCACCAGGTCCGCCTGCAGCACCTCCGCATGTTTCGGAAAATCCCCCTGCGTTCCCGCCTGCGCCAGTGCCTGCTTAATCCACACCACCTGCACTTGCGCAGGCGTCACCCCGGCGCTTTGCAACCGCTGCTTCATCACGTTCCACACCGCGTCGGCCCCGGGCCCGTTCGCCCACGCCGCCGCATCCATCGCCCCCTGCGCTCCATCCACGATCACCAGCTTCGGGTTCTTCGCCGCATCTCCATCCGCCAACCGCTTGAAGACCGAAAACTCCTGTGTCGTGTTCGACATCCCGATCGACGCCAGCACGATCGTCCCTGCTGGGCTCGCTTTCCCCGTCCCATCCAGCGGCACCACCTCACCCGCGGCAGCCAGCGAGCGCGCCAACTGCTCCGCCGGCGGCTCATTCTTCCCGCCCCCATACAAGCCCCCGCTCTGCCCCTTGTACGTCCCCGTCAAATCCGTCAGAGGCACCACCCCGGTCGACTCCCGCGCCGGTGCCGCCACCTGCCCGCGGCCCTGATCCGCCCGCACCGCCTTGGCGCTATCCAGATACGCCCTCTCCTCCGCCGTCAGCGCCTCGCCCCGCCGATCGCGCTGGTTCAGCACCCGCGCCCGATTCATGTCGATCGCCTCCTGCCCGCGCACGCTCCCCGGCAGCATCACCGCCAACGCAACGCCCATCCACAACACCCCCGAAAGTTTCATCATCGTTCCACCCAAAGACATGCACCGCCAGCCCCCACG
>CALCHA010000017.1 GCA_937901265.1 uncultured Phycisphaerales bacterium | reverse complement strand
TCTGCAGCATGCGCATTCCCTGGCCGACGCGCAGCGCATCATCGAAGGGGCCACGGTGTTCGTGTCGGACATCCTGGTGGTCGCCGATGGCAAGACGGGGCAGGCCCGGGTCTTTGAAAAATCGCCGGCCCGGACGGCTTTCTATGATGTGAGCGAATCCGCGGCGCTGGCCAATGAGCTGACGACGCCGGTGTTTGCGGATGACCTGGTGAACCGCTCGCGCATTGCCGACAGCACGACGCACCAGCGGCTGACCCGGGCGCGCGAGCTGCTGAACGGCCTGCATCAGCGAGTGACGCCCGAGGGGCTGGCCGGACTGCTGCGCGACAAATCGGGGCTGGGCGGTAAGCCGCTGGGGTGGGGAAATCGGAATGCGATCGACGGCCTGATCGCCTGTCACAGCGTGATCATCGACGTGACTTCGGGGCAAATGTGGGTGGCGGGGTGGCCCAACGCGGAGGGGGCATTCGTCGGCACGGACGTCCTGGCGACGCTGGAGGAGCTTGCGCGAAATCGCGAGAGGGCCGATACGAACTTTGTGGCTTCCGCCTCGCCGCCGGTCATTGGGCCGGATAACATACTGGTCGACGGCACGTGGCCGCGGATTCTGGCCGCGCGCGAGGCCGCCGACAGGGCGGTGGCGGCGCTGAAGCGCCGGGACCCCTCCGTCGCGCTGGAAGAATCGCAACGCGTGATTGCAAACAACCCGGCGTTCTACCTGGGCCACGAACTGAAGGGGCGCGCCCTATTTGCCAGGGGCGACAAAGCCGCCGCAAAGCTAGAACTGCAAAAGGCGCTCGCCGCCGATCCCCCCTATACCAGCCGCCGCGACGACATTGAGGAATTGATCAACCAATGCGACGTTCATTGAACACAATCTCGTGCCTCGGGGCGATGACGGTGGCGGGTCTTGCGGGCTGCAACCTGGGCCCGCGGACGCTTCCGATTTCCGCCCCCAACCCGGAATACCAGCGTGTCCGCGCCGATCTCGCACAGTGGCCCGCAGTACCGAAAAATTCCATCGAGGGGCTGAAACGTCCCTTCTTCGCCACGATCCGTATCCTGAACCAGCGGACGACGGCCTCTGGCTGGCTGGACTTCCACAACCCGCGCGACTTCCGGATCACCGCAGTCACCGAGATGGGCGTGATCCTTTTTGATGCCCGCATGAACTGGGCGGGCGTGACGGTGCTGCGCCAGATGCCCGGGCTGCCCACGGCCTCGGTGGAAGCGCTGGTATCCGACCTTTCGACCGCCTTCCACCTGCCCGCATCGCTCGAGGGTCTGACCCCCGCCGGGAGCGGTGGAAGCCTGGTGCTCAAGCGCACGGAGGCGGACACGCACAAGTACACCTGGACCTTCGACGCCGCGTCCGGACGACTGAAAGCAACGGATGTGGATCTGGGCCTCTTTGACACGTTGCATATTCAGTACCACGCCTATGACTCACGCGGCTGGCCGCAGGAATTGAGCGTGGTCCGCAAGGCTCGGTTTTACACCATCAGCCTCTCCTTCACCGATGACGTGAATGATCGCCGCGCTGGCGAGCCATCGATCGTTCCGCAGGGTATCCGCCAATGATGGCGGCTGGGGCGCAGGGCGAGCATTTGTTCTGGGCACAGGAGCGCTGGCGACACCTTCAGCGCGAGCTTCTGGCCACCCATGTGCGCCATTCGGCAACCAGCCCGCTCTATCGGGAGTTGAAGCTTTCCACGGATCAGCCGTTGGAGGAACTGCCTCTGACGACCAAGGATCAACTGGCAACCGCGGGCAAACAGGCATGGGCCGTGGGACCCGATCAGGTGCGCGAGTGGGTCTCGACGTCGGGCACCACGGGGCGACCCCTGGACGTGCCGCTGACATCGGGGGATTTACAGCGGCTGGCGGAGAACGAAGCGACGGCGTTGTCGCTTGCGGGGTTGCGTGCCGGCGACCTGTGCCTTCTGGCGGTGGCGATGGATCGCCTGTTCGTGGCCGGCCTGGCGTACCATCTCGGGGCCGGGCGAATTGGGGCGGCGTGCGCACGGATCGGGCCGGGAGTCGCTGCACAACCCGAGCTGCTGGGGCAGATCATTGACCGTCTTGCGGGTCGTGACCAGCGTGTATTTCTGATCGCCGTTCCATCGTTTCTGCAGCGCGTGGAGAGCAGCGCGCTGGCTGGGGTGATCGCTATCGGCGAGCCCACTCGCACCGTGAGTGGCGCTGCCAATGTGCTTGCCGCCGGCCTTCATCAACGCCTCCACTGTCCGATCATGTCCACCTATGCACTGACCGAAACCTGCGCCACGTTTGCCGAGTCGCCCCTGTGCGCCGGCGGCCACCTGAACCCGCGGCTGGCCTGCCTGGAAATTCTGGATGCCCAGACGCAGCAGCCCGTTCCCGATGGCCATGTCGGTGAAGTCGTCATTACCCCCCTGGGCGTGACCGGGATGCCCTTGCTGCGCTTCCGCACGGGTGATATCGCGTGGAAATCGGCGATGCCCTGCCCCTGCGGCCGGACGACCCCGCGGCTCGGGCCCATTGTGGGGCGGCAACAGCAGCTTCTCAAAATTCGTGGCACATCCCTCTACCCCAGCGCCATCCTCGAGGCGCTGCGGATGCTTCCCTTTTTCACCGATGCCTGCCTGATCGCCACGGCCGAGCATGCGCTGTCTGACCGCGTGACGGTGCATGTGCACATTGCGCCGGACAACGCCGCGACGCGCGGCCAACTCGCATCCACGCTCAAGACGCTCCTGCGCGTGACGCCCGAGATTGTCTACGTCGACCCCGCCGCCCTCACCGCTTTGCAAACGTCTGAATCACGGAAGCCGCAGCGCTTCATTGACCGGCGATGACCGACGTATCCATCGCAGAGGAGATCCGCACCCCCGCACCCAGCTCCACGTCGCCGCCGTCGCGGATCCACGTGGAGAGCCGCATCAATGAAAGATCTTCCCTCGCGTGCACCGCGGCTTGCCACGTCGCGGTCAGGGTAAGGGCTCCGCGCAAGGCTTCGCGGCCGAGCAACAGGAGCGCCGCCCTGCCCCCCTCCACACCGCCGGCGACGCAATGGAGAAGGTCGAACGCGTTCATCCACAGGGTCGCACGGCGGATAGCGAGCGCTGCGGATGCCTCAGGAGCGCTGACCAGCAGCGAGGGCCCATTCATCTGCAGCGCCAGCGTGATTTCCGCGACGATGACGCTGGGTAACGTACGCGAGAACGCCGCCGGACTGATGTACTTTCCGCCATCGTCCACCCGCGAGCAGTCAAAAGCGCGATCGGCGGCGAGGCTTCCGCTGGTGGTGCCCAGGATCAGGCCGACGCGGGAGAGATCACCAAGCCCGTGCACGAGTCCGCGGACCACATCCACTGCATCGTCGCCGCTGGCGGCGCGGAGAATGGCGATCGGCCGTGGGTCAGTCATCGCGTGACTCCCAAGACGTGGCGCCGAGGATGATCGCCGCATTGACGCCGCCGAATCCGCTGGCGACCTTCATGAGGCGCCGGACCCTGACGGCTTTGGTGCGGCAGAGGAGGCCCACGTCGGACCGCTCAGGTTCCCGGAGGCCCACCACGCCGGGAACGTGCCCGCGCCGCAGGATTTCGCTGCCGAGGAGGGCTTCGACAAGCCCGGAGCCACCCAGCGAATGCCCGATCACGCCCTTCACGGCCGTGATGAGCGGGCGCGCCCCCTGCGCTAAGAACACCTTCTCGATGGCGACGGCTTCCATGGCATCGTTGTAACGCGTGGCGGTTCCGTGGGCGATCACCACCTCGACGTCCTGCGGAGCAAGCCGGGCCATGGCGAGCGCACCCTCCATGGCGCGGGCGAGGCCCCGGCCTTCGCGATCGGGCGCGGTCATGTGGACCGCGTCATTGCTGACGCCGAAGCCGAGAATCTCGCAAAGACTCGCTGGCCCAAGCGGCGCCACGATGCACGCCGCCGCAGCGCTGCCGAGCATCAAACCGTCCCGTGCCCTGTCGAACGGGCGGCACACCCCCGTGGGCGAGTGGGCCTTGAGGGCGGCAAACCCATCGCGCACGAAGCTCTCCGCAAGATCGCCCGCGGTAACGAGGAGGCGCTGGAACTCTCCCGCACGCAGCGCGATCACCGCGTCGATGAGCCCCGCGATGCCGGAGGAACAGGCCGTCGAGACGACCCAAACCGGCCCGCCCATACCGCAGCGAGCGGCGAGTTCGCGCGCGGTGCTGGCGAGCGTGGGCGCATCGGGACGCCCCTCGCGCATCGAGCGCACCTGCTCGACAATCTGCCCCTTGGTGCTGGCGAGGAGCAGGCCGAGCGCCGCGCGGTCAGCACTTGCCATGCCCGCGAGACATGGGGCGATGGCAGTTTGCATCATGCCAAGGAAATCGGTGGCCGCGGTCCCCCGCCCCGCGCTGCCAGCGCACCATGCGGCGAAGACGTCCGCGAGGTCGCCGACGCCCTCAACATGGAGGCTCGCTCGTTCGATACCCACCCGCATGCGGGATCCTCTCTCGGGGCTGCATCGCTTCCTCGAAAACCCCTCACGGGCCCCAACGCTATCGTGGAGAGCCTCAGCAAGGCCGCGCGGTGGTAGCGGTGCGGGTCTCGGCGTAAAATACAACATTCCATGGCTGACACAACTCCCATTTTGCCCCTCGCCCTTGCCGCCCTTGCTGCGGGCACGCTTTCCAGCGCCGCGCTGCTCTCCTACTCGGTCTTTTCGCCACGCTGCCAGTTCTGGGCATCGGTCGTGCGCGGCATCCCGCAGCGGGATGGCGTGGCGCTCACGTTTGACGATGGGCCCGATCCGGAGGTGACGCCGCGGATTCTGGACATCCTGGCGACCCATGGCGTGCAGGCCACCTTTTTCATGATTGGCAGGAAGGTGGAGAAGCACCCCGAAGTCGCGGCGCGGGTGCATCAGGCCGGACACACCATTGGCAATCACTCGCTGGATCACGATCACTTCGGAATCAACCGAAGCGTCGATTACTGGCGCAAGCAAGTCGGCGAGACCCAGCGGTTGATCACGGAGGCGACGGGCCAGCGCCCCCTGCTTTTTCGCCCGCCGATGGGCTTCAAGACGCGCAGCCTGGCGCGGGCCGTGCGCGAGGAGCGCTTGCCGATCATCGGGTGGTCCCAGCGCGGTTACGACACCCGCCCGGGCACGCCCGACGCGCTGGTGCGCAAGCTCCTCAAACGCACCTCCGGCCACGATATTGTCCTGCTGCATGATGGCGTCGATGCACAGCGCCGCGATGCTGCCAGCGCCACCCAGCGGCATACCGCCGAGGCCTTGCCCGCCTACCTCGAGGGCCTGGCTGCCAAAGATCTGCGGGTCCTTCCGCTCCTCGAGGCCCTTCTTCCGGCCGGTGGGGTACAATCCCAGCCGTGAGCAAGCGTGATCAATCTCTCGCCGGCCCGGCCCGACGGCCTTCGCCTCGTGACATCCTTCGCACCGTTTATATCCACGCAACCCTGATTGCCACCCTGCTTCTCTTCATGCTGCTGGCGGGGCCTTTTCTGCTCGTCGCGAGCCTCGCCTTTGACAAGCGGCGGCAGCTGGCGCGGCGGGCGGTCCGTGCGGTATTTCCTCGCCTCGTCCGCCATTACTGCCGCATGGCGGGCTGTCCGCTGAAACTCGATGCCGTCCCCTTTGCAGATCGATGGCCGGGCCCGGTGATCGTGGTGGCGAACCACTGTTCCTGCATGGATGTCCTGCTGCTGATGATGCTGCCCCTGCCGATCGGCGCGGGGCGGGTATGGGCGAAGGAGTGGCCCTTCCGCGTGCCGCTGCTGGGCGCCTTGATGCGCCTGTCGGGGCACCTCTTCGTCAATGACTTTAACCTTCTGCCCGACGCGCAGGATTCCCTGGCCCGGGGCACCTCGCTGCTGGTGTTTCCCGAGTCATCCCGCTCGCGCACGGGGCGCATGGGCCGCTTCCGCGAGGGCGCGTTCCTCCTGGCCGCGCGCACCGGCCGACCGATCCTGCCGGTGGCGATTCACGGGACCTTCGCGGCCATGCCCACCAGGCAACCCTGGGTTTTTCGTCCCCATCTCCGCGTGCAGCCCCTGGCCCTGCTCACCGCCGAGAGCGACGATCCCAGGGCGCACCTCACGCTGCGGCGCCACGCGCAGCGGATGATTGCCGAGGCGCTGGCCGGGGCGAGCGCCGCCGCGCCCTCGCCCCCCACCGCGCCGCTCCCCTGCCCGATCACCCGCCAGCCGATGCACGTTCGTCCCCGGTTTTAAGTTTTACGTTTTGCGATTTGAGTGCTGCCCATGACCGCCACCGAAGACGCCCTCATCAAGGTTCTCACCAAAGGCCTCAAGCTCCGCCGGACCGAGCCGATCCTGCCGAGCACCGCCATCACGCGCGGGGTCCCCGCCGGCACCGACACGCTGGGCCTCGATTCCGTGGACATCCTCGAAGTCGCCGTGCTGCTGGACAAGCATTTCCAGGTCTCGCTGGAGGAGGAATCTGCGGACATCCGCGACGCTCTCGCAACGATCGCCTCGCTGGCGACCTACATCGACAGTCACAAGCCGGCGTGATCGGAAGTATCTACGAACAAACGCTTTGCCGGCGCCTTGCTCCCCTCCTGCACTGCCGCGCTCACAAAATATAAACAGGAGGTGATCCAACCTTCCACGCGCGGGCGTACATAAAGCCGCTGTGCACCGACGACGCTGTCTGTGCAGGCAGATTCTTTATGAAATACCGCACGACCATTTATGGAGCAGGCGATGACGAAAAATGCAATGGTGGGCACGATCCTGGGTTTGGCGCTGGTGAGCTGGGGCTCCGGAGCTGGTTTTGCCGCGGTCGTGGTGTCGCCCGGCGGCTATGCATCCACGGTGGGAAGTGGCGGCGGCGGCTTGCCCGGGCCGATCCCCAATAACTACGGCACCACGGGCAATCGCTTTCAGGAAGTCTACAATGCCAGCGAGTTTTCGGCGCTGGGGTCCTCAGAACTGATCACGAAAGTCGCCTTCCGGGCCAAACCGAGCCAATTTGCATTCGCCCTCGGCAACTCGGTGACCGTGTCGAACATCGTCGTAACCCTGTCCACCACCGCCAGTTCCGCCGACTTCAACAGCCCCAACTACATCAGCAACACCTTCGCCAACAATGTCGGAGCCGACGTCACCACGGTTTACAGCGGGCCGATCACTTTCACCACCAGCGGCACCGTCAATACCACCGCCTTCGAATACGTCATCAATTTGAGCACCCCCTTCCTCTACAGCAAGGGAGCGGGAAATCTCCTGCTGGACATCACGACGCCCGACGGCTCGACAACCTCGGGTCCCGGTTCGGTTGGCTACGCGCCGGTGGACTACGCCTCGGACAGCCCCTCGTCCCCCGACGGCGCCGCAATCGCCTTCAACGGCGCGACGTCTGCAAGCCCCATCGGTTCCAACTCGGTCGCCAGCGTGATCACGCAATTCACCACCACGCCCGTCCCTGAACCCGCGACCCTGAGCATGGCCGGCGTGGGCCTGGTGGCGCTTGTGGCTCGTCGTCGTCGGAAGACTGCCTGAGACCCATCGCTGCGATCACGTTCCGCCGACATCGCCATCGATCGCTTGCATGTCGGCGGTTTCGCTCTTGCTGCGGATGACCGCCCAAAGCAACGCAATGACGCCCACGACGACGACCAGCCAGCGGATGAGCGGCGAGGGAGGGGACTGCTGCAGCGAACGGAAATAAGGAATAACCGCCGCGCCGCGGTCGATCAGCGTTCGGTCGAAGGGCATTACCAGCGGCACCACCAGCAGCGCCACCATGTTCATCACCTTGATGAGCGGGTTGAGCGCCGGGCCGGCGGTGTCTTTAAGCGGATCGCCAACCGTGTCACCCGTGACCGAGGCCTTGTGGCGTTCCGAGCCTTTGCCGGTGTTCGCCTCCAGGTTGCGCGGTTCATCTTCAATGAGCTTTTTGGCGTTGTCCCACGCCCCGCCCGCATTGGCCATGAACACCGCGAGAAGCTGTCCCGACAGGATCGAACCGGCCAGGAACCCCGCGAGGGCGAGGGTGCCGAACGCGAATCCCACGAGGATCGGGGCGATGATGGCCAGCAGGCCCGGCCCGATGAGCTCGCGCTGCGCCGTCTGCGTGCAGATGCTGACGACGCGGCCATAGTCGGGACGCTTGGTGCCCTTCCAGATTTCCGGATCGCGGAACTGCACGCGGCATTCCTTGACGATCAGGAACGCCGCGCGGCCAACGGCACGGATGGTCATGGACGAAAAGAGCAGCGGCGCCGCGCCCCCAAAGAGCAGCCCGATGAAGAGCCGCGGGTCCGCCAGCGTGAGGTATCCCGCGACCGTGGTGTAGATCTCCGTGGCGATGCGCCCATGCTCCTTCCCCGTCGCCATCACCGTGATGAAGGACGCGAACAGCGACACCGCGGCGATCACCGCCGAGCCGATAGCGATCCCTTTGGTGACCGCCTTGGTGGTGTTACCGACCGCATCAAGATCGGCGAGGATCTGTCGCGCGCGCTTGTGCGAGCCGGGCTCCTCGGCATCCATGGCGGCGGGGTCATAGCCCATTTCGCCGATGCCGTTCGCGTTGTCGGCGATCGGACCAAAGACGTCCATCGAAATGGTGTTGCCCGTCAGGGTCAGCATGCCAATGCCGGTCATGGCCACGCCATAGGCGGCGAAGATCGGCGAGGAACCGGTGAACAGCAGCACCGAAGAGTAGATGCTGCCCGCGATAATAATGACAGCCCAGACGCTCGATTCATACCCCACCGCGAGGCCCTGGATAATGTTGGTGGCGTGCCCCGTGGCGCAGGCTTTCACCAGCGATTTCACCGGCGGATATTCGGTCGAGGTGAAATACTCCGTGCACCAGTTCAGCACCAGCGCGAGGATAATGCCCACGAAGCACGCCCACGCGGGGCGCATGTCGAGGCCCGGCTGTCCGAGGGTGATCCAGAATGCCGCGCCGCCGTTCATGGCGTCGTGGAGTCCCGGCGGGTTAACGGCCGGTGCGCCCGACGCGCTGGCGTTGAAACGCAGATAGAAAAAGCCGATGGTCAGAAACCCCACGGTGGACAGGATCGCCCCCAGCCGAAAGCCGTTGGTGAGCGAGGCCATGGCCGCTTTGACGGAGCCCTTGCCGCTGGTGCGGACGGAGAAGGTGGAGATCATGTCGGAAACGCATCCAATGCCACGCACCAGCAGCGGAAAAATCACCCCCTTGTGGCCGAACGACGCTCCGCCAAGGATCATCGCGGCAACCATGGTGACTTCGTACGACTCAAAGATGTCCGCGGCCATTCCGGCGCAGTCGCCGACGTTGTCGCCCACATTGTCGGCGATGGTGGCGGCGTTGCGCGGGTCATCCTCGGGGATGTCTTTTTCAATTTTTCCCACCAGGTCCGCCCCCACGTCCGCCGCCTTGGTGTAGATGCCGCCGCCCACCCGCATGAACAGAGCCAGCAGCGTTCCGCCAAAGCCGAAGCCCAGCAGGGCTTCCGGGGCGCGGTCGCCGAAGTACATGAAGATGAGGGTCCCCCCGAGCAGACCAAGCCCGTCGGTCAGCATCCCAGTGACGGTGCCGGAGCGATAACCCAGTTGCAGCGCACCGCCAAAGCCCTTGGGTGCCGCGGCAGCGACCGCCAGGTTTCCGCGGGTAGCCATGGCCATGCCGACCGTGCCGACGAGCAGCGAGAAGATGGACCCCATCAGGAACGCAATGCCGCGGCCGAAGGCAATGTGGTAAAGCGCAGACTTGTTTTCCACCAACCCGCCGCTCGGAGCCGCGCTGCTGTAGGGATAGGCCGCCGCGACCAGCACGACGGCGATGATCACGATGAGCGGCATGAGCGTATTGCGCTGCCGTCGCAGGTAGGCCTTGGCGCCGTCGCGGATGGCCGAGGCGACCTCCTGCATTTTCACCGTGCCCTTGTCAGCACGGTTGATCTGCCGCACGAGTAAAAGGGCATAGAGCAGGCCGAGGATCGAGATGACCAGGACGACGAAGAGAGCGACGCGTTCGACGTGTGTGAATCTTTCCGCGGCGGGCAGGCCGGACTGATCCTGCAGGAAGCCGAAGGGATGAAAAGATGAAGCATCGATGACCGCCGGGGCGGCGTTGGGCGGCGCACCCACGGTGGGGGGCGCAAGCGGTGCCATCCCCCATGCCGACTCTATCCAGGGCATGTACAGGTAGGCCAGCAGGAACGCGAGCGAGAGCAGCAGAAGCCGCGGTTGCCCCAGGGTCATGCGATGCCAGAGCGAACGGCGCAGCGAATCGTTCGAGGCGGAATGGGGGCGTTTACGGATCGCCATAGGGTCCTCCAGTGATGCAGCCGCGATGCTGTGGAACCAATTGTCAAAACGAACGACCGGCGGAGGTGAGGGATCCCGGATGTCGCCAACCGGGTTGCCGGGGTGCCGGTAACATGCATCCGTGGCTGGGAGAAGTCAATAAGATTTCGGCGGCCCCGGTTTTGCTTAATTCATCGCGTGCGTTGATGCAGCGCCCACAGGCGGACGCAGCCGCATGGTTTTATGGATGACATGAGGAGTAGCGTGATGAAACCGACAACTCTTGCCGGGCTGTTGAGCTTGGCGATCGCGACCACCGGCATGCAAGTGATGGCCCAGCAGAAGGGCAATAACCCCAGGCCCACGCGCGCGCTTCCGGCGGCTCAGGCCAGCCAGGGCAATGGCCCCAGCGGCGGCAGCTCGATGACCAGCGGCAGTCCCGCCCCGGCCATCCCCACCCACAGCAACGCTCCGGCAGACACCGCCGTCGCCGCGCCGCAAAATGGCGATGATGGCGGCATCCACATCAGCATGAGTGAGCCAACCAACGCCGCTCGCCCCCAGGGGCAGGTCCAACTGGAGGGGCGACTCGTGGACATGAACTCCATCCGCACCGGCACGGCAAATCCTGGCGGATCCGCAGCCGACGCGGGCTTCCTCCCCAACGATGCCGCTCATAACCCCGGCTCGGGTCCCGCCAGCGGGCGTGGTGAGGGAATGATCGGATCGATCGGAACTCACGTGCCGCTGCCCAACAGCGGTACTGCCGGCGCGGTGCCATCGGCAGGTGTCGCGCCCCCGGGAGTCGGCGAATCGTTTGGCACCTACGACCACCCGGGCGCGACCGCGGGCACGGGCAATGGCGGGTTGCAGACCGGAATGCAGGGCAACGGCATCACCGGCAGCGGGCCGGTGGCTTTGCACAATGGGGCCACTCCTGCGGATGACAAAACTGGTACCGGCACCGGCAGTATGGTCAACGGAGGCAACGCACCCGCCAAGAGCGTCGCCGCGGCCAATGCCCCCCAGGTCATCAACGACGCCCAGACCATCCGCCAGCACCTGCAGCAGGGCGTCCCGGCTGCGCTGATCGCCAATGGCCACGTCTACACCTTGCGCGCGGACGCCAAGCAACTTGCCGCCTATGCGGGCGAAAGTGTCCGCATTTCAGGCGAAGTCGACGGCCAGTCGCTCACCCCCAACAAGTTCGAGGTCAAGAAGGGCACCGCCTATGAGACGATCACGCTCGCCACACCCCAGCCGGCCACGGGCGGCAACGCCGCCAATCGCACCGCCAACGAACGGTAAATAACCCTCCATCTCAAACTCTCCGCCAACGCGCGGAGGTGGAAACGTGAACGGGACGCCCGCAAGGGCGTCCCGCTTCGCTTGGCTCTCTTACGGTCCATACTCAACCGAACCGACCGGTAACGTAGTCCTCCGTCTGCTTGTGGGTGGCAGTGGAGAAAATTTTGTCAGTGGGAGCGACTTCGATCAGCTTGCCCAGATAGAAGAACGCCGTGGTGTCAGCCACGCGCGACGCCTGGTGCATGTTGTGGGTGACGATCACGATGGTGACCTGCTTGCACAGGCTTTCCATGAGCTGTTCGATCTTGTGGGTGGCGAGGGGGTCGAGGGCTGAGCAGGGCTCATCCATAAGCAGGACATCGGGCTCGGCGGCAATCGCGCGGGCGATGCAGAGACGCTGCTGCTGGCCGCCGGAGAGGGCCAGCGCAGAGTGGTGCAGGCGGTCCTTGACCTCGTCCCAGAGGCCCGCGGAGGTCAGGGCCGATTCCGCCGTCGCAGCCAGCAGGGAGCGTTTGCGGATGCCCTCGAGCCGCAACGAGAAGATGACGTTTTCGAAGATCGACTTCGGGAAGGGGTTGGCTTTCTGGAAG
>CALCHA010000016.1 GCA_937901265.1 uncultured Phycisphaerales bacterium | reverse complement strand
CTCCACGCTGCTGTACGCGGGGGCGGACATCGGGGACAAGCGCCTGGACTTTCGCAAGGACGAGATGAAAATTGCGCTGGATGTGGCGTCGCCCTGGGAGGGGAAGTCCGGTGAGAAATCGCCGTCGCAGCGGGAGACACATGCGAGGGGGCTGCAGGAGGTGGCGATTGCACAGTTGCCGGCGACCAAGGAAGCGCAGCAGGCGATGGCCAGGGTGATCACGCGGCTGGCGCAGGGTCTTTCCAAAGATGGCGGGTACAGCTATCAGCTGGAGGGCGCGGGCAACTCCACCGGTTCATGGGACCATTCCAACAGCCAGTATGGCCTGCTGGGGATGTGGGCGGCGGCGGACTGGGGCCAGCCGGCTCCCGCGACCTACTGGAAAACGGTCGATGATTTCTGGCGCGCCGGGCAGAATTCAGATGGCGGATGGGGCTATCGGAAGGCGGGGAAGTCGACGTTTTCAATGACCACCGCGGGGGTGGCGAGCATTCTGGTGTGCGATGAGTTTTTGAATCGCACGCCGCGCCTCGACCCCCAGCCCGATCTCGCGAGGGACCAGGGAATGGCGGCGCTGGAGCAGGGGTTCCAGCCAACGTCGACGGATTATTACGGCCTGTACGGGCTGGAGCGGGCGAGCCTGGCGGGGGGGCTCAAATACGTGGGGAAGCTGGACTGGTATCGTGCGGCGGCGGTCAACGTGCTGACGCACCAGCAGGAGAGCGGTGCGTTCAGCGGGGGGACGTTCCCGGAATCGGACGACATTGTATGCACCTGCTACTGCCTGCTGTTCCTGGTCCGCGGGCGGGCACCGGTGCTGATGAACAAGCTGGAGTACCCCGGCCCGTGGAATGCCCGACCGCGCGACAGCGCTAATGTGCATGCCTACCTCTCCAAGGCGTTCGAGCGGCATCTGAACTGGCAGAGCGTGACGATCGATGCGCCGGTGGAGGATTGGCTCGATGCACCGATCATGCTGATCACGGGCTCGAAGGCGCCCGCTTTCACGGATGACGATGTCGCCAAACTCAAGGGGTTTGTCCATGCGGGGGGAATCATTTTCTCCACGGCGGATGGCGGGTCGAAGGAGTTCACCAACGCCATTCAGAAGGTGGCGCAGGAGGTGGCGGGAGATTATCCGTGGCGGCAACTGCCTCCGGACCACCCGCTGTTTTCGATCTATGGCAAGGCGAAGAATCCGGCGCCGCTGTTCGGGGTAAGCAACGGCATTCGGGAGCTGTGGATTCATTGTCCGCAGGATCTGGGGGCGGTGTGGCAGGCGCGGGACATGGTGAAGTCGGCCGGCGGGTGGGAGCCGCCGGCGGGGAATAAGGAGGCGTGGGACATTCCCGCGCGGCTGTTTTTCTATGCGGCGGGGAAGGGGGGATTGCGGAGCAAGTTGCAGCCGCTGTCGGTGATCGTGCCCAAGGAGGCGCCCCCGCGGAAGGTGGCGGTGGCGCAACTGGAGTTCAAGGGGAACTGGGACCCGGAGCCCGGGGCGTGGCCGCGGCTGGCGAAACTGATGGCGCGGGATGCGCACACGCAGCTGACGATCCAGACGACCGATGCGGCGGGGATCGCGGCGCTGGATCCGCATCCGACGATGGTGCATCTGGCCGGCGTGGGCAAGCTGGCGCTGTCGACCGATGAACAAAACGCGCTCAAGGCTTACGTGGTGGGCGGGGGAACGCTCTTTGTCGAGGCGATGGGGGGCGATTCCGCCTTCGCGACCGACGCTTCGGCCATGCTCCAGAAGCTGTTCCCGGGCGTGAAAATCGGCACCGTTCCGCGGACCTACACGCTCTACAGCGGGGCGTTTTCCCCGGATGCGGTGAAGATCGGCGACGTCGAATATCGCAAAAACTGGACGCTGGAACATGGCCTGCAGACGGCACCGCGGCTGCAGTTCATGACCATCAACAACCGCATGGCGGTGATTCTTTCGAGCGAGGATGTGACCAGCGGGCTGCTGGGGACGGCGACCTGGGGCGTGGGGGGGTACACGGCGGACTCGTCGCTGTCGATCGCGCGGAATCTGGTGCTTTTTGCGCAGGTCAATGACGCGCACAAGTAATCGTGGCGGCAGATACAATGCGGGAGTGATCTGC
>CALCHA010000015.1 GCA_937901265.1 uncultured Phycisphaerales bacterium | reverse complement strand
AGGGATCTGCGAGTGCCGCGGCGATGGCGTAGATGGTGGGAAGGGCGAGGAGGTGGAAGCGTCGGGCGGCGAGCAGTTGCGGCAGCGGGTCGGGCCAGCGCTCGCGCGGGAATCCCCAGACCAGAAGGGCCGGGGGGACCGGGAGGGCCGGGACGCTTTCGCCAATGGCGCTATTCACGGGAGTATCCTTTTCTTCGGTGCCTTACTATATCACAGGGCGGTTGGAAGGTGGTTGCTACGGAGAATGGCAGGGCATTTGCGGCTTTACGCCATAGGTCTGGAATCGCTGGGAAGATGGGAAAAAATTGCGTTGACAGACCTAAGTGGCGGGGGCATAGTGTGGAATAGACGAATGTAGATTTAGCTCAACTATGGGTAATTCCAACGGTGGTTGCAACCTCGGGAGCCTTGCGGCGTTGGAGCGAAGTGCAGGTCAGAACAGGGCCGGGATTTCCGCCGCCGGTCCAAGAGATTATCAAATCAGTACCAAGTGCGGAAGGTTTGGGAGTGCTGTCGTGGGACGCGAATCGGGGAAGGTAAAGTGGTTCAATGACCAGAAGGGTTTCGGGTTCATTAGCGGCCAGGATGGCCAGGACATCTTCGTGCATCACACGGCGATCGTCTCGGATGGATTTCGCACGCTGAAGGAAGGCGAATCCGTCGAGTTTGACTGCGAGCCGGGGCCCAAGGGGCTCAAGGCGACCAACGTCAAACGCAGCAGTGAGGCACCCGTCGGGGCTGAGTGACGGCGGCCGCCGCCGCGCCAAAGGCGGCAGCCGCTTCGGACGAGGGCTCCCGCAGGGCGGGTCATGGAGAATGGAATTGGGAGAAGAGGGAATCTATCGCTTGGATTTATCCCTGATCTTCCTATCTTCCCCATCTTTCACCTTTTGACATCCGCTGGTTTAGCGGGCTGCGTTGCGGCCGCGTCGATGCGTTTGTTGATGGTGATCGATCCGACGTACTGCCGCGGAAGCAGGGTCACGGCCGTTCCGCCCCACTCGATGACCAGGATTTCCTGCTTCACGCGGACGCGTCGCAGGTGATCGACGATCAGCGTTTCCTTACTTGAGTTGGGCAAGACCTGGGAGATGGTGGCGGACGAGGCACCGGTGGGGTCTTCGTAGAGGACATCCTCGCTGCCTGGCGCGGCGGCGGCTGCGCCCGCGGCCTGGGCCCACGCCACGCGGGCGGCCAGGGCCACCGCCAGCACCGCAACTGTTCCTGCCGACCGCTGGAAACCACTCATACGCACCTCTCATCAATGCCTGCACCGCTGGGAGCCGCGCACCTTTATCCAGTGGGTGGCCTGTGGTAACCTACCGCAGGTCGTCGCCCATGGGGAGCATCCGTCGTGAAATTCCTGGGTTGTTCCATCGCTCTGCTGGTTTTGTCGCTGGTCGCGCCGCGCATGGCGGCCGCTGACGAGGTGATGGCGGACGGCTTTCCCTACAGCTCTGCGACGATTTTGGGCATTCGCAACGACCAGCTCGCTTTTACGCTGAACGCCCGGGAGATCGACGTCGATCTCTCCAAGGTGTCGACGTTGGCGATCAACAAATCGCCCAAGTTCAATGAGGCGGAGCAGGTGCGCGACAGCGACGCGCGGAAGGCGGCGGCGCTTTATAAGGAAGCGTTGCAGCGCGAGATGACCAGCAAAGCGCTGCGGCCGCTGGCGCAACTGCGGGCGATTGCCCCCACCGAC
Organism: uncultured Phycisphaerales bacterium; assembly: GCA_937901265.1. Classification (GTDB taxonomy): domain Bacteria; phylum Planctomycetota; class Phycisphaerae; order WQYP01; family WQYP01; genus CALCHA01. The sequence continues at coordinate 4,388 of CALCHA010000015.1, read as the reverse complement.
GCCGATGGCCGCTACAGCGAAGCGATGGCGCTGTTTCTCAACGTGTACCAGCAATTTCCGAGCGCCACGATCTGGACTTTTCGGCCGACGCACCTGCCAGGGCCGGGCTCGACGCTGCTGAAGGAGTCGGCAGACCTCATCGGGAGCCGCCTGCCGGCGTTCACGGATGCGGAAGCGCGGAAGAATTTACAATTGTTGCAGGTGGACCTGTATGGGAAGGCGGGGGACACGAAAGCGGCAGCGGCACTTGCCCGCGCGGTCACGGGGGCATCGCCAGCGGGCGAGACAGGGTCGCCGGCCGCGGCGGTTCTGACGACGGACATCGCGATTACGCCGGCGGACCTGGCACCGATCAACGAGGCGATCAGCGGGGGCAAGGCCAACGAGGCGATCGCGATGGTGGAGCAGCTGCTGCCACGGGCGAATGCCGAAGGTGCGGCGCAGCTGCTGATGGCCAAGGCGCGGGCGTACGCGGCCGGCAAGCAGCCGGAGCTGGCGGCGGCGGCATACCTGCGGGTGCCGATCCACTATCCGCAGTCGTCGCTGGCCGCGGCATCGCTGCTGGCGGCGGCGGACCTGCAGAAGATGCTGAACCACGCCGACGAGGCCGCCCGCCTGTACAAAGAACTTGCCGAAAAATACCCCGATGCCCCCGAGGCTGTGAAAAACCGGTAGCCGCGCCGCGGCGGTCGATGGCCTTGTCCTGTGACTGTTCACTCCTGACTTCTGGAACTGCATGTTTCGCCGCTACCTGGTTCCCTTCAAAGCTCACCGTCTTCCGCATGTGCTCACCGATGCGCTGGTCATCGGCGGGGGGGTGGCGGGACTGCGCGCCGCTTCGGAAGCCGCTCTTTACGGGGATGTTTTGCTGGTCACCAAAGCGGATCTGCGCGAATCGAACACGTTTTACGCCCAGGGGGGCATCGCGTCGGTGACGGCGGCGGATGATTCGTTTGAGTCGCATATCGCCGACACACTCAATGTCGCCTGCGGTCTGGGGAACCGGGAGGCGATTGAGACGGTGGTACGGGACGCCCCCGCGCGGATTCAGGAGTTGGTGGAGTGGGGGGCCAACTTTGACCGGGAGATCGACGGGCATCTGGCGATTGGGCGCGAGGGGGGGCACTCCTCGGCGCGGATCATTCATGCGTTGGGCGATGCGACGGGGCGGGAGCTGGCCAACTCGCTGGTGCGCCGTATTCGCGCGACGCCGGCCGTCGAAGTGCTGGAACATGCGTTTGTGCTGGACCTGATCACCGTGGGGGGGGGATGTGCCGGGGCGCTGGTCTGGCAGAAGGACCGCGGCATGTTTCTGGCGCTGGCGCGCAAGACGCTGCTGGCATCGGGCGGGGCGGGGGTGCTGTATCGAGAGACCACCAACCCGGCGGTCGCCACCGCGGATGGCCACGCCATGGCGTTTCGCGCCGGGGCCTTGATGCGCGACATGGAGATGATGCAGTTTCACCCGACGACGATTTATATCGCCGGCGCCACCCGGGCGCTGGTGACCGAGGCGGTGCGCGGGGAAGGGGCCACGCTGATCGACAAGAATGGCTATCGCTTCATGCCCGACTACCACCCGATGGCGGAACTCGCCCCGCGCGACGTCGTCTCCCGCGCGATGCTGGCGCAGATGGCCAAGACCCATTACACGCACGTCTTTCTCGACGCCCGGAACATGACCGAGGCGGCCTTCAAGGCGCGCTTTCCGGGCATCTACGACATGTGCATGTCCTTCGCCATCAACCCCGCCACCAGCCCCATTCCGGTGCATCCCTCGGCGCACTACATGGTCGGCGGCGTGGTGACGGATCTCTTCGGCCGCAGCTCGGTGGAGAACCTCTACGCGGTGGGGGAGGTGAGCAACACCGGGCTGCATGGGGCCAACCGGCTGGCGTCGAACTCGCTGATCGAGGCGTTGGTCTTCGGCAAGCGTGCCGGAGAGCATGCGGGACGGCTGATCGCCGAGGAATCGGAAGATCTGATCGCCCCGCGGCTGGTAGTGGATATTGACTCGTCGGAGCGGACGGAGCTGGACATGGCGGACGTGCGGTCCTCGCTGCGTTCGCTGATGTGGCGGAATGTGGGGATTGAGCGGCACGCCGCGCATCTGGAAGAGGCGCGCGAGATCATCGACTTCTGGTCGCGCTATGTGCTGGACAAAATTTTTGATTCGCCGGCGGGATGGGAACTGCAGAACATGCTGGAGGTGGCGGCCATCGTCACCCGGGCGGCGGCGCTGCGGACGGAATCGCGCGGCGTGCACCACCGGACGGATTTCCCCACGACCGACGACGCCCTGTGGAAGGTGCACATTGACTGGCAAACGCAGCGTCCCGCGCCGATGCTCTCGGCGGTGTGATGGGGGCCCCGGGTGGGCGTTCGCCGGGAGGTGGATGGCTGTCGGGCGATGCGTGCGGTCGACTTTTCGCTTACCATCCCACGACCCGCACAAAAAGGAGTCGCCCCCGCCGCGATGCGCTGGATTACTTTTTTCATCCTCCTCTACCTCCTGACGGCGATGCAGGTCTCGCATTTTCTGGCTCTATCGCACGCCGGCCACCCCTGGCCGGTGATCCAGTATGTGCCGCTGCTGGCGATTTTCTACGCGCTTTTCGCCACGGAGGCGTCGGCTCCTTTGGCGGCACTGGTCTGCGGCGCGGCGTATGACCTGGGCAACTATCCCAACGACATTTTGGGCACCAACCTCGTCCCGCTCGCGCTGGTGGCGTTTTTCGTACTCAAGATGCGGCTGTCGATCTTCCGGGAACATGTTGTTTCGCAGTTCCTGATCACCCTTTTGGCCATGCTCGTTTTCAGTTTTCTCTCGGTGGTGATGCGTGTGCTCGTGCAGGCCCCTCTGGAAGGGGGCTCCGCGTGGGTTCATCTGGGGCTGCTGGTGGGCAATGCCCTGTATACGGCCCTCGCCGCCCCGTTCCTGTTCTGGTTTCTCTTCCGCCTCACCCCGCTGCTGGGGTTCACCTCGCACGGCCCGCGCTCCCGCGGGAAGGCGTGAGCTCCGCGCGCGCACCTGCCGCGAGCCCGCGCGGGGGTGCTCTCTTCATCGCCCCCACGTCCCTGCTTCCAGTGCCGGAATAACGGTCCACATCCACTGCACCCACACGCAGGAAAGGCCCGCATAGGCCCCCACGACGATCGTGCAGGCCGGAAGCACCCAGCGGCTGCCGCGCAATTTCCAGAGCATCGTCGTTCCGGCGATCATGAGGACGAGCTTGTAGCAGACAAAGCTCGATTTCAGGCCGACGATCAGAAACGCGCCGGCCAGGGGGTTTATCTCGTTGAGCAGGCCGAGGCGGTTGGCCATGAGGGTACACAGCAGATCGGTGAGGCTCAGGACATTGAGCAGAAACAGGAGCAGCCCGATGCGCGCGACCCGCGGCTCACAGACATCGGCCAGCCGGGGCGTGACGAGCGGCCCCCAGAATTGAGAAATCGCTGTCATGGGGTTGGGCGCTCCCACACATTTTCATCTTTCGGGACTTTTATTCCTTTCGGTTATCCGGACGGTCGGCTTAAGGCGTGCATGGCCGAAACGGGGCGTCGTGTGCGGGGGCCTTCGCTTTTGCAATTTCCGCCATTTGCCGTATGTTTAGCGGCTCGACTTTCGTAACCGTTCTGCTGAGGCCCGCATGAAGATTCACGAGTACCAGGCGCGCGATCTGCTCGCAAAAGTGGGCGTTCCCGTCCCGACCTCCACCGTCGTCGATTCGCAGGACGCCGCCGCCGCCGCTTTCAAGGCCAATGCCGCGCCGCTGCAGGTCGTCAAGGCGCAGGTGTTCGCCGGTGGCCGGGGCAAGGCGGGCTTTGTGAAGCTGGTGAAAACCGCCGATGAGGCGCGGGATGCCGCCCACTTCATGCTCACCAACCGCATGGTCTCCAATCAGACCGGGCCCGAGGGCATCGAAGCCAAAAAGGTGCTGATCGCCGCCGCGGTGGATATCGCCAAGGAATACTACGTCTCGATCACGCTGGATCGGAACCGTGGCACGCCGGTGCTCATTGCCTCGTCGCAGGGGGGTATGGACATTGAAGAGGTTGCCAGCAAAAATCCGGATGCCCTGATCAAAGAACCCCTGCACCCTCATCTGGGGCTCCTGCCCTTTGCGGGGCTGAAGGTCGCCAAGAAGATCGGCTTCACCGGCAAGCAGGCCAGCCAGGTGGCCCGGCTTCTGGTCAATCTTTCCAGGCTTTATTTTCAGTACGATGCGTCGCTCGTGGAAATCAACCCGCTGGTGGTCACGCCCACGGGGGAAATCCTGGCGCTCGACGCCAAGGTGCAGTTCGACGACAACGCCCTCTTCCGCCATCCTGATGTCCTGGCCATGAAGGACGACACCGAGACCGACCCGCTGGAAGTCCGCGCCACC
>CALCHA010000014.1 GCA_937901265.1 uncultured Phycisphaerales bacterium | reverse complement strand
TGGGATCAGCTCGACGAGCGGCACCACGCTGGGCCGAGCGTGCCGGAAGTGATGGCGTATCGCGCAAAGGTTTGCAAGACAGTCCTGGACATCACCGACCACGCGCCGCTCACCCTGCCGGTGGGTTGGAATCATCCGTGGTGGACGATCGTCATGGGCATCGAGCACGAGCGCATTCACCTGGAAACATCTTCAGTGCTGATTCGCCAGCAAAAACTGGAGTGGATCCGCAGCGATGCGGATTGGCGGCCTTGCGCGGCAATCGGCAAGGCGCCCGTGAATGAACTGTTGCCTGTCTCCGGCGGCAAGGTGGTCCTGGGCAGAAACCACCAATCGCCCATCTACGGCTGGGACAATGAGTACGGCCACCATGAAGCCGAGATACAAGCCTTCGAGGCAGCGCGCTATCTCGTCAGCAACCAGGAATACCTGGGCTTTGTGGAAGCAGGGGGCTATCGCAACCCGCAGTGCTGGAGCGACGAAGGTTGGCAATGGCGCGGGTTTCAGGACCGCTCCTCGCCCGAGTTCTGGATCAAACAATCCGACGGTTGGCACCTGCGTCTGATGACGGAAGTGGTGCCCATGCGCTGGAATTGGCCGGTCGAGGTGAACTATCACGAGGCCAAGGCGTTTTGCAACTGGAAGGCGGCTGAAACCGGCAAGCCGATTCGCCTCCCGACCGCGGATGAATGGTATCGCCTGCGCGAGCAAGCCGGGATTCAACCCCCCGAGCCCGGCAAAGCCTGGAATGCCAATATCCAGTTGGACTACTGGGCGTCTTCATGTCCGGTGGATCATTTCGCACAAGGCGATTTCTTTGATGTAATGGGCAATGTCTGGCAATGGACCGAAACGCCGATCTATCCTTTTGAAGGCTTTGATGTCCATCCTTTTTACGACGACTTCACGACGCCGACCTTCGATGGCCGCCACAATCTGATCAAGGGCGGTTCGTGGATATCCTGCGGCAATGAGGCGGAACCGGCATCGCGGTATGCGTTTCGCCGCCACTTCTTTCAGCACGCGGGCTTCCGCTACATAGCGAGCGAAGCGGACTACCAGACCCCCGCATCGCAATATGAAACGGATGAACTGCTGTCGCAGTATGCCGAGTTCCACTACGGCGATACCTACTTCGGCGTGCCCAATTTCTCCAAGGCCCTGGTCGAACTGGTGCTGTCGCAGTTGCGCGGCCGCAAGACCCGTCGCGCTTTGGACATTGGCTGTGCGTCGGGACGAGCCAGCTTTGAACTGGCGCGCTATTTTGACAAGGTGGAAGGCGTCGATTTCTCCGCGCGCTTTATCAACCAGGGTGTCCAGTTGACCCGCGACGGTGCCTTGCGCTACACCCTTCGCGATGAAGGCGACCTGGTCCACTATCGCAGCCGCACGCTGACGGAATGGGGGTTGGGTCACGGGAAGCCTGATTTCATTCAGGGCGATGCCTGCAATCTCAAGCCGCAGCTGACGAATTACGATCTGGTCTTCGCCGCAAATCTTATCGATCGGCTGTATGACCCGGCGCGTTTTTTGAAAGATATCCATGGGCGTATCCATAGCGGCGGGTTGCTGCTGATCGCCTCGCCTTACACCTGGATGGAAGAGCACACGCCACGCAAGGCCTGGTTGGGCGGGTTCAAGAAGAACGGTGAAAGCTATACCACCTTGGAGGGCCTGACGGATCTTTTGGGCACGCATTTCAAGCTGATCGATGGGCCGCGGCAGGTGCCGTTCGTCCTCCGCGAAACCAGTCACAAGTTTCAACACACCTTGTCGGAGGTGACGATTTGGGAGCGCCTCGAAAGTGGGCAACAGCCCGAACGCAAAATCGGGGGTGCCACCGCTTGACCGACGTCGTCATCGGGCACCGTGTGCCCAAATGCCGCAACCGCGGGGGTGCATCATCGCACCCCCGCGCGGCATGGCGGGTGCGGGGTCAAGGAAGGGTGGCAAGTGCGGAGGCGGGGCAGCGAAGGAGCAGGGTGGTGCGGGGGGCCCGACGTGCATAGAATGGCGCGTAGGAATGGATCACGAAACTAACGCTATGCGGAGATAAGCTATGGCGGTTCGGCGGATGGCGTGGGCGGGTACGGTGGCGGCGATGTTGGGCATGGCGGGGATGGCGCAGGCGGATTCGATCCTCCCTGCGGCGTGGTATGTGAAGCCTGACCAGACGTTGACCGTGGGATTCTACAGCGGCCCCTCGCAGGCGGTGCATCGCGGAGAAACGGCGGCGGGGCTGAAAGAGGCGAAGCCGGCGGAGGCTCTGACCGGAGCGGACGGCGCGCCGGCCTTTACGCTCTACACGATGGCGGGCAAGAAGGTGGATCCGAAGCAGGGGGCGGCGGTGGGAGATGCGACGAAGGTGGATCTGGACGCCATTTACCCCGCGCTGCGTGCGGGGGGCACCTACATTCTGGTATGGAAGGATGCGCAGCCGCTGGTGCTGGAGAACTTGTACAATCCCGGCCAGGGGGCGACCGATCTGGCGAAGTTCAAGGATGAGCTTGGGGGGCTTGGGGATGTGGAGCGGAACAAGATTCTGCTGCGTTTTGCCCCCACGGTGCTGCATGTCGTGCCGCTGGAGTACGCGGACATCAAGACGGAAAAGGGCGAAATGAAGGCGACCTTTGCGTACGACAAGGCGCCGCACACAATCGACAATTACGTCACGCTGGCCGATCAGAATTTTTACGATGGCGGCGTGTTTCACCGGATCATGAAGGGGTTCATGGTGCAGGGTGGCGATTCGACGGGGAACGTGGAGGGTCGCGCCGGCACGGGCGGGCCGGGGTATCAGGTGATGGCGGAATTTTCCGATAAGCAACATGAGCGCGGGGTGTTGAGCATGGCGCGTTCGAGCGATGCGAACTCGGCGGGGTCGCAGTTTTTCATCATGGATCGCAAGAACAGCCAGCTGGATGGAAGTTACACGGCGTTCGGGCAAGTGATCAGCGGGATGGAAGCGGTCGACGAGCTGGTGAAGACGCCGGTGTCGGATTCCCCTGGCCCGGTCCCGGGACCCCGCTCGGCCGAGAGTCGAGTAGGGAAAGAGTGTAGATCTCGGTGGTCGCCGTATCATTAAAAAAAAAA
>CALCHA010000013.1 GCA_937901265.1 uncultured Phycisphaerales bacterium | reverse complement strand
CCCGACAAAACCGACTTCCCCCAATACGACGACTCCATCCGCAAAGCCATGCAGCAGGAAACCGCCTGCTTCTTCGATTCCATCATGCGCAACGACCGCCCCCTCCTTGAATTCCTCACCGCCGACTACACCTTCGTCAATGCTCGCCTCGCCCGTTTCTACGGCATCGATGGCATCAACGGTGAAGAATTCCGCAAAGTTTCCCTCGCCGGCACCCACCGCACCGGTGGTCTCCTCTCCCAGGCCTCCATCCTCACCCTCACTTCCAACCCCACCCGCACCTCCCCCGTGAAACGCGGCAAGTGGGTCCTGGAAAACCTCCTCAACGCCGCTCCGCCCCCGCCCCCGCCCAACATCCCCGCCCTCGCCGGCGACACCGACCCCAACGCCGGCAGCCTCCGGCAGCAGATGGAGCGCCACCGCGCCGATCCCAGCTGCGCCTCCTGCCACACCCAGATGGACCCTATCGGCTTCGCGATGGAAAATTTCGATGCCATCGGCAAATGGCGCGACAAGGATGGCAACGATCCCATCGAAGCCGCGGGCACGCTCCCCACCGGCGAGGCCATCGCCGGCCCCGCCGACATCGCCAAAATTCTCACCACCACCGACCGCGACGACTTCCTCCGCTGCATCACCGAAAAAATGCTGACCTATTCCCTCGGCCGCGGCGTCGAATACTACGACCGCCCCGCCGTCGATAAAATCGTCGCCGACCTCGATGCCCACGGCGACCGCTTCTCCATCCTCATCACCGGCATCATCGAGTCCGTACCCTTCCAGTACCGCCGCGGCGAAGACGCAAACGCCGACAAGTAAAGAGGAGACACTCATGCCTGCCCACTGGTCCATTCCCCGCCGCACCTTTCTCCGCGGCATCGGCGCCGCCATCGCCCTGCCCTTCCTCGACGTCATGGAGCCCGCCACCCGGGCCCTCGCCGCCGCCGCTCCTTCTGGACCCGCTGCCGCCGCCGCCGCCCTCCCCAAACGCATGGCCTTCATCTACGTACCCAACGGCAAAAACATGGTCGACTGGACCCCCACCACCTTCGGTGCCGACTACGAAATCCCCGCCATCCTCAAGCCCCTCGCCGCCCACAAAAACGACTTCTCCCTCATCACCGGCCTCGCCCACAACCAGGCCAACGCCCTCGGCGATGGCGGCGGCGATCACGCCCGCTCCGCCGGCACTTACCTCACCGCCGCCCACCCCCGCAAAACCGGCGGCTCCAACATCCGCGCCGGCATCTCCGTCGACCAGGTCGCCGCCAACGCCCTCGGCGACAACACCCGCTTCCGCTCCCTTGAGCTCTCCTGCGACAAAGGCCAGGCCTCCGGCACCTGCGAGTCCGGCTACTCCTGCGCCTACCAGTTCAATCTCGCGTGGAAATCCGAAACCCAGCCCATCACCCCCGAAGTCGACCCCCACGCCGTCTTCGACCGCCTCTTTTCCACCGGTGGACTGTCCAAAGACGCCCGCTCCCAGCGCGACAAATACACCCAGTCCATCCTCGATTCCGCACTCGACGACGCCCGGGACCTCCAGAAAAAACTCGGCGCCACCGATCGCCGCAAGCTCGACGAATACCTCACCAGCATCCGCGAGGTCGAAGTCCGTCTCACCAAAAACGGCAAGTTCGACATCCCCGTTCCCGCCGCCGACGACGAGCCCATCATCCCCCTCGACTACAACTACCAGCAGCACATCCGCCTCATGTGCGACCTCATGGCCCTCGCCTTCCAGACCGACTCCACCCGCGTCGCCACCTTCATCATGGCCCACGATGGCTCCAACCGCCCCTACCCGCAGATCAACGTCAACGATGGCCACCACGACCTCTCCCACCACCGCAACGACGAACACAAAAAAGCCCTCATCGCCAAAATCAACACCTTCCACACCACCCAGCTCGCCTACTTCCTCGACAAGCTCAAATCCATCAAAGAAGGCAACGGCAACCTCCTCGACAACTCCATGATCTGCTACGGATCCGCCATCTCCGACGGCAACCAGCACCTCCACTCCAACCTCCCCGTCCTCCTCGCCGGCAAAGGCGGCGGCACCCTCTCCCCGGGACGCCACTTCAAGGTCGACGACATGACCCCCATGGCCAACCTCTACGTTTCCATGCTCAACCGCCTCGGCGTCCCCGCCAAAAAGTTTGGCGACTCCTCCGGCCTCGTCGAACAAATCTCCGCCTGACCGCGATTTGCCAATTACCAATTACGAACTACCAATTACCCCGATCACGAGGCCCCATGCATATGAAAGTCCCGCTCGCCCTCGCCACCGCCCTCCTCCTCGCCGCCTGCACCCACTCCTCTCCCCCGCTCCCCTCCGAATATTCCACCACCCGCCCCGCAGGCGACCCCGCCGCCTACCTGCGAGCCCATGCCCCGGAAATCCCCCTCTGGGCCTCTGCCGTCCCCAACCAGATGCCCAACCCCACCCCCGAAGTCGTCAACTGGCGCGATGAGGACGAACTCACCTCCCCCGTTGGCGAAAAACTCCACTTCCCCGTCGTCACCAACATCCACAACCCCTCGCTGACGCCCTATCTCCCGCCCCCCGGCAAAGCCACCGGCGCCGCCATGATCGTCGCCCCCGGCGGCGGCCACATGTTCCTCTCCATCAACCATGAAGGCTACGACGTCGCCCGCTTCTTCGCCGATCATGGCATCGCCTGCTTCGTCCTCAAATACCGCCTCGCCCGTGCCCCGGGGTCCACCTACAAAATCGACCCCGACGCCGCCAACGACGCCCGCCGCGCCGTCCGCTTCCTCCGCGCCAACGCCGCCCAATTCCACATCGACCGCGACCGCATCGGCTTCATCGGCTTCTCCGCCGGGGGGGAACTCGCCACCGCCATCATCAACAAGCCCGAAGACCCCGCCCCACTCCCTGCCGACGCCATCGACCGCCAGTCCGACCGCCTCGATTTCCAGGCCCTCCTCTATCCCGGCAACTCCACCGGCGCCGCCGCCGATCCCGCCGTCAAGGAACCGCCCACCTTCCTCGCCGCCTCCGCCGACGACCGCCAGGACATCTCCGCCGGCCTGGCCAACCTGTACCTCCGCATCAAGGCTGAAAAAACCCCCGTCGAACTCCACCTCTACAACGCCGGCAGCCACGGCTTCGGCATCCGCCCCCGCGACATCGCCGAATCCGCCTGGCCCACCGCCCTCCTCGCCTTCCTCAAAGACCGCGGCATCCTCGAGAAAGGCCACAGCGTCCCCGTGAATTTCCCCGCCACCCGCCCCGCCCGATGATTTGCTATAATCTCGGCAGCTATAAGGAGCGCCGCATGTCATCGCCCGATGTTGAAACTCGATTGGCCGTCCTTGAACGCCAAGTCGCCCGCCTCATGGAGACTCTGGAAGATCCTGAGTCGATCGCATCGCTCCGCGAGGCCCTGGATGATGTCGAACACGGACGCCATCGCCCGGCCGAAGAAGTCTTCGAAGAAATGCGCGTCAAAAACAATATTCCGCGCGCATGACCTACGAAGTTCGAGTTTCCGACAAAGCTCACGGCCAGATCCAGGACATTTATGATCGCCTCCTGATAGAAGCGAGAAGCGCCGCCGTGGAATGGTTCAACGGCGTTCTGGAACGAATGAACTCGCTGGCTCAGTTCCCCCACCGCTGCCCGCGTGCCATTGAGTCGAGACGCCTTTCCAGCGAGCTGCGCCACCTGGTTTACGGCGACCATCGGCGTGCTTATCGCATCATCTTCGTCGTCCGGGCTGAACGAGTCATCATCCTTGAGGTCCGTCACGCAGCGCGAGCTCCCTTTACCCAAATTTGAACGAGGTCGACCATGATCAAACCCTTCCCTGCTCTCATCCTCCTCCTCGCC
>CALCHA010000012.1 GCA_937901265.1 uncultured Phycisphaerales bacterium | reverse complement strand
AGCAGCAGCAATGCGGCAGCGAGCAGCAGCACCTCCGTCGTCTGCGACCACAGCGCCCGCGACGCGGTGCTCCACAACGGCGTCCCGAAAGCCAGCAGCGCTGCCACCGCCACGGCTTGCGGCAGCGCGAGAAAGCGTCGCCCGATCACCAGCAGCAACCCCACCGCGCCCGCCGCCAACAGCGCGGCCAGTGTGCTCTGAATATGCTTCTCGACTTTGGGCAGATAGTTCCCCGCCCCGTCGGTGACCGACGGGCCCAGCGCCACCAGCGGCGTTGTCAGCAGCGGCGTCCCGGGCGGATAGGTGTAGTAGATGTGGCCCTCCTCCCGGTGGAACTGGTAGGGCAGGGTGGCGGCGGGACCGCGGAGATCCGCCGGCAGCGCGCTCGTGAGGTCGAACGTGTGCCGCCGGACAAGGTTCTGCGACAGCAGCACGCTGTAGCGCGAGTCATAAATCTGCGACACCGGAGAGAGCCGGTACACCAGAAAGATCAGGAAAAACGCTGCGACATAGAATGCCACGAGGTCACGGCGGCGCGTCGGCCAAGTCATCGGCGCCCCTCCCCCAGCAATCTCTCGTAGAGCGCGAGATGTGCATCGATCTGGCGATCGAGGGAAAAATGTGCCCGCACATGGTGCAGCGCGGCAGTCCCCATCGCCCGCCGCTTTGCATCATTTTGCAGCAGCAACACCATCCCCACGGCCAGCCGCTCCGCGAGGTCCGGCCCAGGCGCGAAGAGACGGCCCGTCTGCTGGTCGATGATCTGCTCCGGAATCCCCCCCACGGCCGTCGCTAATGGAATCACCCCGCACGCCATCGCTTCCAGAATCGTGTTGGGAAACGTGTCCGCCAGCGACGCCTGCAGATACATATCCGCCGCCGCATAATGCTGCGCCATCTCCTCCGGCTTCTCCGTAAAGGGCAAAAATCGCACCCGCGCGTGGGGCGAGAGCTGCTCGTCCGCGGCGCTCTCTCCCACCACCAGAAACAGCAGCTGCATTTTTGGCGCCGCGCGGGCCATCCGAATTACCGCCTCGCGCATGGTGGAAAAGTCCTTCGAAACGTTCCGCGTCGGGGTCGCTGACGCGTGCAGGATGATCCTCGTCTCCGGCGATACATTCAGCGCCGCCCGCGCCAGCGCCCCATCCCCCGGCCGGAAAATCGACGTGTCCACGCCGTTGGGAATCACCTGCCGCGACGCCAGTGCGGGCTCCAGCAGCGTCCCCGCAACTTTGTCCATCAGCCAGTGGCAGGGGGTGACGAGATGGATCCGCGCACCCGCCAGCGCCCGCCGCTTTCGTCGATGGTTGAACGCCGTCGAATCCACGATCGCCGCGCGGAAGTGCAGGTGCCGGTAGGGACACTCCCCGCACCCTTCCAGATAACGCCGGCAATCCAGTGGATGCGTGCAGCCGCCCGTGAGCAGCCACGCATCGTGCATTGTCACCACCAGCGGAACTCGATAACGACGCAACGCACGCAGGTCGAAATAGGAACTGTGCAGGTTGTGAAAATGAAGCAGCTCCGGCGGCTGCGGCGGCAACGTCATGAGCCGCCGCGATCCCGGAAACGCGAAGCTGTCCTGTCCCAGCAGCGCCCGGCGAAACGCCCCGGGATTCGACCCATACACGCGCAGCAAGCGCCCTTTCGTCCCGGCCGGATACCGCTCCGGATGCAGCACCGGTCGCGCGATTCTCGCCCACGGCCGCGGCGGGATCTTCAGCACCCCCGGATCCCCCGAATGCTTCTCATCCACCGCCAGCCACGAGTCATGCCCACGATCGCGGCAGCCCTGAAACAGCAACCACGCGATACGCTCCGCGCCCCCCAGAACGTCGGCCTTGCTCACCTGTAAAAGTTTCACGCGGCCCCCCCTTCCCCCTCGTGCCGGCTCGTGCGGCGGAACAGCAGCTCAATAATCGGATCGCCCGGCATGAGCGCGTTATAGCGGGGCGGCGCGGGAACGTAAATCTCGACCCCTCCCGGTCGCTGCAGCAACGCACCACTGCCCCGCGTGTACAATGCCACAATGAGCGAGCACGGGCGGCGGATTGTCTTCGTGTCGGAGGGGGCCGGGTGTTCGCCCACGCGCTACCGCGCGCTGGCCTATTTCCCGCAACTGCGCGCCGCCGGATGGCGCCCTTCCCATGTGCGCGTGGTCGGCCTCTGGCGACGCCTCGCGCTGCTGCAGGCGGTACGCCGCGCGGATGTCGTCGTCATCCTGCGAAAGCTCTTTTCCCCCCCCTTCTGCCGCCTGCTCAAAGCCAACGGCCGCCGCCTGATTTACGACTTTGACGATGCTCTCTACGTGCAGGATGACGGCCGTCCCGATCCCGACAGGACCCGGTACTTCGCCGCCATGATGCGACACGTCGATGCTGTCTGGGCGGGCAATCCCACGCTCGCAGCCGAGGCCGCCCCGTTCGCACCGGCCCTGGTCCTGCCGACGTCGCTGGAAACCGATAAGTATGCCGGCCCATCCACTGCCGCCGCCGATGCCTTCGACGTCGTCTGGATCGGTTCCTCCGCGACGCGCAAATATCTTGAAGCAATCCTCCCCGCCCTCGCCGCGGCCGCGCGCGAAATCCCCACCCTGCGTTTGAACATCGTCGCCGACTTTGATCTCCCCCACGCCCACGCGCTGGGCGTGCCCACCCGCGCCACGCCCTGGACCCAACAGCACGAGGCCGCCGCGCTCCGCAACGCCCATGTCGGCATCGCCCCTCTGCCCGATGACCCCTGGACGCGCGGCAAGTGCGGGCTCAAAATTCTCCAGTGCATGGCCGCGGGCTTGCCCGTCGTCGCCTCCCCCGTCGCCGTGCAACGCGAAATGGTCACCGACGCCCTCACCGGATTCCTCGCCGCGACCGATGACCAGTGGCTCCACGCGCTCCGGCGACTCCACGACGATCCGCTGCTGCGGACGCGCATGGGCACAGCCGGCCGCACCCGCGTCACCGCTGGGTATTCAGTGGAGGCAACATTCGAAAAAATGCGGGCGGCGCTGGCAACCCTCACCGGCTGATCCCCTCCGCAATTCGAACGCCTCTGACGGTGCTCCAGGCGCTCGCAAAAACGGCCTTCGCGCGACAGCAGAACGACAGATATCCAACGCCCTCGCTCAGCATGCGAAAAAAGAGCTTTCCCCTCGGAGGTTGTGGATGCGTGTCATGATCATCGGTGGGGGGGTGATCGGCCTCTCCTGTGCCTGGCACCTGGCCCAAAAACACGCGGCGGTCACGCTTTTCGAAGCACGCCGCTGCGGACAAGGCGCCTCCCATGCCGCGCTCGGAGCCCTCTGGCCACCCAGCCCCCTGGCCACCGGCCCCCTGCAATCCTGGCATCGCCAGTGCCTCCACAACTACCCTGAGTTCCTGCGCCAGCTCGCCGCCGCCAGCCGCCTGTCCGTGGCCTATCGCCGCCTGGGACGCGTCGAGATCCTGCAATCAGCCGCCGCCGCAGACCGCGCCGCCGTCGAAGCGCAGGCATCCGCCCGAACCATGGAAGTGATCGCCCCGCCCGCGGTCGCTGCGTTTGCCGGCGGAGCGGCGGCACCCTTTGGCGGCCTGCTCTGCCGCGACACCGCGCAGGTCGATGTCGCCCAACTGATCGCCGCCCTGCACGCCGCCTGCCTGGCCGCGGGAGTGGAGATCCTCGAACACACCGAGGCCCGCCTCTACCATGCCGGCGATCAACTCCGCGGTGTCGAGACCGCGGCCGGACGGCGTGATGCCGACGCCCTCCTCCTCGCCGCCGGAGCCTGGAGCGGAACCCTCGCCCCCCTCCCCGGCGTGCGCCCCGCCAAAGGCCAGGGCATCGCCCTGGCCCTGCCTGCCGCCGCACAACCTCGCGGCATCGTGAAACGCGGCCCCATTTACATCGTCCCCTGGCCCGAGCGCAACGAAGTGCTCGTCGGATCGACCACCGAACCAGCCGCCGGCTTCGCCGAGGAACCGACCGCCGACGCGCGGGCCATGCTGGCGACCGCAGCCGCCGACCTCTTGCCCGCGCTGCACGGGACGACCCTCCTGCGCCACTGGGCCGGCCTGCGTCCAGATGGCCCGCGGCACCGCCCCATCATGGCCCAGGCCCCCGACACGCCCGGCCTGTGGCTCTGCACCGGCCACTACAAAACCGGCATCGGCACCTGCGGCGACACCGGCCGCCGCATGGCCCGAGCAATCCTCCACGGCGAAGAACTGCCGCGGTGGGGATAAAGGATGAAATTATTTCCCACGGACGCGTCGGATTCATGTCCGACCGGACATGAAATGGCAGGAAGGCTGGTGGTCATGACGGATGAGGAATTGCTGCGACATTTTGCCAATGGGGGCGCCGGCGCGGGGGATGCTTTCTCCGAGTTGGCTCGGCGGCATGCGACATGGGTCCATGGTGTGGCGCGGCGGCAGGGCTGCGATGGCCCCATGGCGGAAGATGTGACCCAGGCGGTGTTCCTGCTGTTGGCCCGGCGGGCGACCCGCTGGGGAAAGGCGCGCGTGACCGGATGGTTGTTCCGCACGGCCTGGAACATCGCCCGGGTGGCGCGGCGATCCGACCGGCGGCGGCGGCGACACGAAAAAAGGGCGGCGATGCACGTCAAGACGCACGCGGCGAAATCAGACCATGCGGAACTCGCCGCGACCGTCGATCGGTTGGTCAACGGCCTGTCGGAACGGGATCGCCTTGCCGTCGTGCTGCGGTTTTACCAGGGGCTGGCCCTGCGCGAGGTGGGCGACGCGCTGGGAACGAGCGAGGATGGCGCCGGCAAGCAAGTTGCGCGGGCGGTGGCGCGGTTGCGCAAACAACTCGGGGCACTGGGTGTGGCGGCGCTGGGAACGGCGGCCAACGCGCAGGGTGCCCCGCTGGGATTGATCGAGCGCGTGGCGAAGGTCGGCGGCGGCCAGGCAAGCGCGGCGGCATCAGAATTGGTCAAACACGCCCTGTGGAGGATGCGCATGAAGATCGTGACGAAAGCGGGCCTCGGTGGGGCGGCGGCGGCGGTCGCCCTGGCGTGGTGTTTCTGGTCGGCATCGCACGCTGTGGCCGCCGGTGCCCCAGCGGCCCGCACCATGCGCGTGACAGTGGTCGACGAGACCACCGGAAAGGCCGTGGCCGGGGCGAAGGTGACGGCGGATGAGCCCGGGGAGTGGCAGACGGGAGCGGATGGGGTGGCGGTGATCCCCCTGCCGGCGGGCGAGCCGATGGATTGGACGGTGCACGTGGACGCCGCGGGATACCTGCGGCAGGATGCAGAATGGAATGATGGGGGGCGGATGTCGGGGTTGCCAGGGGAGTTGCAGGTGCGGGTGGGACGTGGGGAGAGAATTGGCGGGCGGGTGACCGATGCTGGGGGAAAAGGCGTGGCGGGAGCGCGGGTGGAGATTGCGGGCGGGTCGCCGGTGGTGG
>CALCHA010000011.1 GCA_937901265.1 uncultured Phycisphaerales bacterium | reverse complement strand
AACATCAGCGCCGTCTTCTTGTGGCCCTGTTCCAACTCCTCCTGCGCCTTGGAGTACCACAGTTGAGCGATGCGGTCCCGACCCCAGGGCTGCAGCCCCGCGCGGTTGCCCAGCATCATCCGGTTCACGTCCTGCGCCTGCTTCTCCAACTGGTCGTACAGCGACGTGTCGTCATTGATGATGTGCGGCGTCAGCAGCACGATCGTCTCGGTGCGCTGCGTCGAGTCATTCGTCCGGCGGAAGGGCAAGCCCAGAATCGGGATGTTCCCCAGAATCGGCACCTGTCCTCTGCCGGCCGTGGTGAGTTCGCGGAACAAGCCGCCAATCACGACCGTGCGCCCATCCTTCACCATGATGTTGCTGGTGACTTCCGTGGACTGCTTCTGCGGCAGGCTGTTGGCGTCGAGGCCGCCCGCGGAATCTTCCGGATGGATTTCCATGCGGACGTACCCATCATCCCCAATAAAGGGGCGGAAGATCAGCTTGGTGCCCGTGTCCAGAAACGACACCGTCTCGGTCGTGGTGGTCTGAGATACCGTCGAGGTCTTGTAGCCGAACTGCTGCCCGATGAACACTTCGCCCTTGTGCTTGTTCAACGCCAGGATCTTGGGATTGGCGACGACCGTGGTGTCGGTGATCTCTTCCAGCGCCCGCAGATACAACGCGATGTTGTTCGAGAGAAAGCCCACGGAAAGACCGCCCTGCGGCACCTTCGACGCGAAGTCCGTGCCCACGTTGCCCTGCTGCCGACCATCGCCCATGAAGTTGTTGGCCAGGCCACCCGACCCGAAAATCGGCGTGCCCGTGCCCGACCCGCCGGTCGAGCCATCGGTCGAGCCCGTGGCCGCTCCGCTGGTGTTCGTGGTGAAGCCCCCCTTCGTGAGCGACGAGAAGTCGACGCCCGAGAGCGACACGAAGTCCACGCCCAACGCGTTGTTCTCGTTCAAGCTGGCCCGAAGAATCGTGGATTCAATGAGCACCTGCTTCGGCCGAATGTCCAGCTGATGCAGCGCCTTGTCCACTTCCACCAGGTTCTCGGCATAGTCGTTGATCACCAGCGTATCGTCGGTGGCATAATTCATGCCGCCAAGATCCGACAGGCCGTCCGGCAAACCGCTCACCGACGCCGGCGTCAGGGCCATGGCACCCTTTTCCGAGAGCAGCGGCTTGATAAGCACGGCCGCATCCTGGGCGTTCATGTAGTGCAGACGATAAATTTTGTTGATGGTCTTGCGATCGCGCTTGCGCAGATCCTCAAGCTCTTTGGTGGTGTAAACGTAGATGAAGTTGCCCTTCTCGATGTAGTCAAAGCCGTTGGGCTTGAGCAGCGAGTCCAGCGCTTCGGTGAAGGTCACGTTGTAAAGATTCGCCGTCACGTTTCCGCGAACATCTTTCGAGGCAATGATGTTGCGCTTCGACTGCAGCGACAGAAAGTGCAGCGCCGTCGTGATGTCCAGGTCCTGAGCGTTGAACTCCTCGACCACGCCATCCACGCCCACATTCACCGTCGGCGTGTTGAGGTTGGTCGAGCTGGACTCCGCCGGCTGCGTGGCTGGGGCATCCGCCGCCACAGGCATGGGCGCCGCGGCCGCCTGGGCCACCGCCGTCGCCATGGCGGCGTCTTTCATCTGCACGCCGGCTTCCGGGGCGTCAGCCCCAAATGCCTGGTCGCTACAGACCCACCCTCCAAGGCATAAAAAAAAGCACCCGGTGCTGAGCAGTTTGTTGAGGTGACGCATGGGAAGGCTCCTTGAAGGTGAGTGGGGCGACGGATCGTCATTGCCCACGCGGCATATCGACCATCTTTGAGGTGAGGGTTACATCCTCTTTCCTGAATTCGACTTCACGTGCCCGAATCGCGGTAATTTCAAAACCGTCGATCCGGTCCCCCACGCTGAGAATGCGATCGTTCACGACCGCCACCGGGTGGGCACCCGTGTTGACAAACGTTGAACGCACCACCAGGTTCCGTGCCTGGTCATGCACCGCCGCCATATGCGCCCGCCGCGCCGCCGCCTCGTCATAAACGGGCAACTGCGGCGTCTGCACCGCCGTCGCCTGTGGCGATTCCACGGGCACCGGACGCGGACGATTGGGATCCAGCGGGTAATACGCGCGGTCAAAAGTGAATACGGCCGCCGGCGCCGCCCCGCCCACCTTGCGCAGTCGCTTCCACAATTCCCGCGACAGCGCCAGCCGGGCATCGGCACTCTCAGACCCCGTTTCCGGGGTCGACGCTCCGTCCGCCGCGCTGTCCGTCAGCGGTGCCGCCGTCGCCGGCTTCGCCGCCATCTGCAGGTACGCACGCAGAAACAGCAGCCCCATCGCCACGGTCAGGCAGCTCAAAATGGCTGCCCGCTGGCGTTGCTTGCGTGCTTTGCGGCTGACGGCGTCTGCGGACATGTGGCGCTCGGTGTAAAATACCCGGTGAAACATCGGGATTCCGGACTGGGGACTTTG
The DNA here is from genome assembly GCA_937901265.1 of uncultured Phycisphaerales bacterium. Lineage (GTDB taxonomy): Bacteria > Planctomycetota > Phycisphaerae > WQYP01 > WQYP01 > CALCHA01. The sequence continues at coordinate 4,637 of CALCHA010000011.1, read as the reverse complement.
GGGACTTTCTGCTTTTCTTCCCCCAGCGATCCCACGCGCCTGAGAAGCCCAAAATTATGGGTCCCCGCCACCGATGCGCACCCAACAACGACGTCGGAAAAAACACGAAGAAACCAAGGAACGAAGCCCACGAAGGCGTCGACCCCAAACCGCACAGCACCTCCAGCCATGCAACGCTTTCAGAAAAACGTGGCCAAGCTCTGGCAAACCTCTTCGTGAACTTCGTGGGTCCTTCGTCACTTCGTGCTTAAGTCTGGACCCTCCAACAAGCACATTTCCGTCCCCTGCCAGCGCGGACTGCCTGACGGCCCGAGAATGCGATCGCCCCCCTCCCGCGCCCTATCCCCCCTCCCCCCCATTCCGGTAAGATTCGCAACAACGTCCCATCCCCCTCTTCTCAAAGGAACACATGGCAACGGCTCAGTGGGTCACTCTCAGCAGTCTCCTCGGCGATGCCTTCACCAGCGACCACCTCATCGACCCCAGCGTCTTCTACTACAGCTACTCCACCATCGCCCAGGCCGTCGCCGGCGCCTTCGGCTTCCTCGCCGCCGTCGTCCTCTTCCGCCTCCAGGCCCTCAACAGCCAGCTCGAAGTCATCGCCACCAACCTCATGGGCGACCCCCGCACCTTCGTCGTCGAGCCTTTCCGCACCCTCTTCGTCAACCAGAAATGGCCCGAGTTCGTGGACAATGTGCAGCGCGACCAGAACTCCGCCAACCGTAACCCCATCTTCAAAAACCTCAACTTCATGGACCTCGGCGCCATGGACCACGCCAGGCAGCAGATCGTCACCATCCGCCGCTGGTTCATGATCTCCATGATCCTCACCATGGCCGCCATCAGCCTCTCCATGATCTCCCTCTTCTTCATGGTCTGGTTCCAGAGCCTCGCCCTCCTCATCTTCATGCTCGCCCTGGGCCTCGCCTGCCTCGGGGCCTACGTCCGCCTCATGTACACCGTCCTCCAGATCAATGGCTGACCCTGCGATTTCCCCTTCCACAAAGGACTTCCCCCCATGCCCCAGATTCCCCTCGGCTCCCTCCGCTGGAACCCCGCTGACGACTTTCTCCTCCTCGCCGGCCCCTGCGTCATCGAGAGCCTCCAGCTCTGCCTCGATATCGCCGGAAAGGTTCAGGAAACCTGCGCCGCCCTCAAACTCCCCTGCGTCTTCAAAGCCAGCTTCGACAAGGCCAACCGCTCCAGCGCCACCAGCCACCGCGGCACCGGCATCGATGAAGGCCTCGCCATCCTCCAGGAGGTCGGCCGCCGCACCGGCATGCCCGTCGTCACCGATGTCCACGAGTCCCACCAGTGCGCACCCGCCGCCGCCGCCGTCGACCTCCTCCAGATCCCCGCCTTCCTCTGCCGCCAGACCGACCTTCTCCTCGCCGCCGGAAACACCGGCAAACCCGTCAATGTCAAAAAAGGCCAGTTCATGGCCCCCTGGGAAATGGGCAACGCCGTCGAAAAAGTCCGCTCCACCGGCAACCCCCACGTCCTGCTCACCGAGCGCGGCACCTTCTTCGGCTACAACCGCCTCGTCAACGACATGACCGCCATCCCCCAAATGCAATCCCTCGGCGGACATACCCCCGTGCTCATGGACGCCACCCACTCCACCCAACTCCCCGGCGGCCTCGGCCACGCCACCGCAGGCCAACGCCAGTTCGTTCCCCTGCTCGCCCGCGCTGCCACCGCCGCCGGTGCCAATGGCCTCTTCATCGAAGTTCACCCCACCCCCGAAAAATCCCCCTCCGATGCCGCCACCATCCTCCCCCTCGCCGATCTCCCCGCGCTCCTCGAACAATGCCTCGCCATCCGTGACGTCCTCCGCCGCCACCAGTGACCCCCGCCCCTCACCTACAGGCAAGGGAACCCATGAACCTTCTCCAACCGCGCCCCGCGATGCACCCGGGTGACCGATGGTCCTGACCGCCTTTTTCCTCGTGATGACCGCCGGAACCACCGCCTTCTTCACCGCGCTGCGTTCCCGCAAAACACGCCTCGCCCTCACCGCCCTCCTCCTGCTCTCCCTCGCCCTCAAACTCATTTCCGCCTCCCACCCCTATCTCAGCCACTGGGATGAGCGCTACCACGCACTCGTTGCCAAAAACCTCATCGCCCATCCCCTCGAACCCACCCTCTATCCCCCAGGCCTCTTTGCCGTCGATCGCTCCGACTGGCAACGCACCGACATCTGGCTCCACAAGCCCCCCCTCACCCTCTGGGAACTTGCCGCCAGCATGGCCCTCTTCGGCGTCAACGTCTTCGCCCTCCGCCTCCCCAGCCTCCTCCTCTCCACCGCCGCCATCGCCCTCACCTTCTGGATCGGAAAGACCCTCTACAGCCCGCGCGTCGGGCTCATCGCCGCCTGGCTTCACGCCGTCACCGGCGTCCTCGTCGCCCAGGCCGCCGGCCGCTTTTCCACCGACCACGTGGACACCCTCTTCTTCTTCCTGGTGGAGCTCGGTATCGCCCTGGGCCTCTGGCACAGCCGCAAGCCCGGCTGGGGCCGCGCGCTCGCCGTCGGACTCGTCGTCGGCCTGGCGCTCCTCACCAAGTGGTACCCCGCCCTCCTCATCGTCGCCGTCTGGGCCCTCTTTCTCCGCCGCGACCAGTGGAAACGCGCACTCCCCCACCTCGCCCTCGCCCTCCTCCTCGCCGCCGCCATGTTCCTCTCCTGGCGCGGCTACACCCGCGCCCAGTGGCCCGCCATCGCCCGCGCGGAAGAAACCTACAACGCCCGCCACTTCTTCGAAGTCCTCGAAGGCCACCATGGCCCCTGGTACTCCCACCTCGGCAACATCGGCAACTTCTTCTCCCCCATCGCCTACATCCCCCTCGTCGCCTTCGCCATCGGCCTCTTCCGCAAAAGCCGCATCCCCCACAGCGCACCCCTCGCCGCCTGGTTCCTTCTCCCCTACCTCTTCTATTCCCTCGCCGCCACCAAAATGGGCGGCTACGTCCTCCCCGCCGCCCCCGCCCTCTTCATCATCAGCGGCGTCTTCTGGTGGTGGCTCTACGACCGCCCCGCCGTCGGCGCCTGGCGAACCCTCAAAATCGTCACCCTCTTCCTCCTGCTCGCGCTCCCGGTCCTCCCCCTCATTCACCGCGTCCGCCCCGAAGAAGAACGCCCCGAACGCGACGCCTACACCGCCCAACTCAAAGCCCTCCCCCAACGCCTCGGCCCAGCGCCGGCCGCCCTCTTCAATGACCCTGCCTTCATCGAAACCATGTTCTTCACCCCCTACCTCGCCTTCGATCGCCTCCCCACCCCCGACGATATCGCCCGCGCCCATGCCGCCGGTTTCCGCGTCGTCCTCTTCGATGATGGCCGCCCCCTTCCCCCCAATACCCCGGCCGCGGACGTCACGCTGCCCATGCCGCCCGCCCCGGGCAATTGATCCCGTCACCCCCACCCTGCTACATTTTCCATGACCCCCAACCAGGAGCCTCCCCATGACCCTCCAGCCTCCCACCCCCGCCCCCCCCTCACCCACACCCGCTCCAAAAAAGGCAGGCGCCGGCCGCTGGATCCTCCGCACGCTCCTGGGCCTCTTCCTCCTCATCCTGCTCGCCCTCGTGATCCTCTATTTCTCCATCGATGGCATCATCCGCTCCAAAGTTCAAGCCGCCGCCGCCAACTCCACCGGCCAGACCACCGCCCTCGCCTCCGCCAAACTCCAGCTCTCCGGCACCCTCACCCTCAACGGCCTCGACATCCACAACCCCGCCGGCTTCACCAGCGCCAACTTCGTCCAGGTTCCCAAAACCGTCATCTCCGTCCAGCCCTCCTCCCTCCTCTCCAACACCCTCATCGTCCATGACATCGAAATCGATGGCCTCACCCTCACCCTCGAACAAAATGGCCTGAAGAACAACCTCGCCGACATCCTCGCCTTCACCCACCAGCAGGCTGCCGACACCGCCGCCACCACCGGCAGCGGCCAGGCCGGCAAAAGCAAACAGCTCGACATCGCCAAACTGCGCCTCACCAACGTCACCGTCATCGCCTCCGGCTTCGGCGTGCAACAGACCTTGAAACTGCAGCCTATCGAAATGGACCACCCCACCGATCCCGACGGCCGCCTCATGAAAGTCGCCGACCTCACCGCACGCATCCTCGAACAGGTCGCCACCCAAATCGCCACCAACCCGCAACTTCCTCCCGCCCTCCGCAAGGGCCTCGGCGATGTCTCCAAATACCTCCCCGACGCTGCCAAACTTCTCAACAACCCCGACCTGCTCAAAAACCCCCTCGGTGCCGCCACCCAAATCAAAGGCCTCGACAGCCTCCTCAAAAAGAAGTGACGCCACGCCCCCCGGGCCCGCACCTGCTCACAAGCAGTACACCACAAACACCGCCGCCATCACCAGCACAAAGCCCACCCCATACTGCCACTTGAACTTCTCCCCCAGGTAGGTCATCGAAAACACCGCGAACACGATCAGCGTGATCGCCTCCTGCAGAATCTTCAACTGCGCCGCGGACAACCCGCCCTCGTTCCCCAGCCGATTCGCCGGCACCTGGAAACAATACTCAAAAAACGCAATCCCCCACGACACCATGACGACGACCCACAATGCCGTCTTTTCATACTTCAAATGCCCATACCACGCGATCGTCATGAACG
>CALCHA010000010.1 GCA_937901265.1 uncultured Phycisphaerales bacterium | reverse complement strand
TCGCCGCCAACTCCTGGGCCGCCATCGGCGTCTCCGTCAACGGCGGATCGGTCACCGAAATCGACACCAACGCCACCGGCGGCTGGAGCTCCTTCCAGGCCAAGGCCGGCCAGGTCACCCTGCCCGCCGGCTCCGTGAAAATCCGCTTCTCCAACCTCTACGGCACCCAGTTCAACCTCGGCACGTTCACCCTCACCGCCGCCGCCAATTCCTCCAATAACAACAACAACTCCTCTTCCAACAACAACTCCAGCTCCTCGAGCAACTCGCTCGGCAGCTCCCTCACCCTCACCGCCGACAAGTATTCCGCCATCTCCAACGCCAAGCTCGAAACCCAGGGCGGCGTCGCCGACATCGGCAGCATGGCCAGCAGCGGCGCTTACGTCGAGTACACCCTCAACGTCAGCACCGCGGGCACCTACAATCTCTCGGCCAACGTCGCCGCCAATTCCTGGGCCGCCATCGGCGTCTCCGTCAACGGCGGATCGGTCACCGAAATCGACACCAACGCCACCGGCGGCTGGAGCAGTTTCCAATCCAAGACCGGCCAGATCACCCTGCCCGCTGGAACCGTGAAAATTCGCTTCTCCAATCTCTACGGCACCCAGTTCAACCTCGGCACCTTCACACTCTCCCAAGGCTCCTCCAATTCCTCCTCGAACAACAACAACAACACGCCCCCGACCCCGCAGGCCCCCGACTCCTGGTCTTCCGGCTCCGTCAACGTCACCCAGGATTCCATTACCTCCTTCACCCAGTTGACCATCACCGGCACCTCGGGCAACGACTCCATCTACGTCTCCCAGTCGGGCAACACCATCACCGTCACCGCCAATGGGTCCAGCAAGAGCTACAACGGCTCCTTCGGCAACATCGTCGTCAAGGGCGGCGACGGCAACGATTCGATCACCATCGATTCCTCCGTCAACATCATCACCCTCATCTACGGCGGCGCCGGCAACAACACCCTCAAGAATTTCACCACCAACAAGGCCACCATCGTCTCCATCGGTGGCGGCTATGACACGCTGCAGGGCAACGGCATCAACACCTCCTACTGGGCCGGCACCAACGACACCGTGAACGCCAGCTCCGCGGAGAAAAATGCCGGCCGCGTCCACGTCGTCTCCTCCTTCTGGAACGGCGTCTCCACCTCCCTCAACGGGCAGAACCTCGCCGATCCCTCCGGCACCGGCTCCACCACGCGGCTGAAGAACAGCTCCTTCTGGGGCACCGGTGCACAAATCACCGACGTCACCCAGGGCCTCGTCGCTGACTGCTTCCTCGTCGGTGCCCTCCAGACCCTCGCCTTCAGCAGCCCCGACCGCCTGCGTGAACTCGCGGTCGACCTCGGTGATGGCACCTACGCCATCGCCTTCCAGCAGAACGGCTCCACCACCTACGTCCGTGTCGATGGCGACCTCCCCGCGGGTGGCCCCTACGGCGGTGGCCTCAACTACGCCCACCCCGGCCCCTCCGGCAACCAATGGGCCCCCATCTTCGAAAAGGCCTACGCCGAAATCGGCACCAACGCCTGGAGCTATTCCTCCCTCAACTATGGCTGGTTCGGAAGCGTCTTCTCCTCCCTGGGCATCGCCGCTTCCAGTGTCAACACCGGCGACCTCTACAACTCCATCGCCAACGCCCTCTCCGCGGGCAAAGGCGTCACCGTCGGCACCGTCGCCAGCGTCTACAACGTCCCGCTGATCGGCGAGCACACCTACACCGTCACCGCCGCTTGGAAAGACCAGTGGGGCACCGCCTACGTCACCCTGCGCAACCCCTGGGGCTACGACGGCGCGGGCAGCGACTCCAACCCCTACGACGGGTATATCACCCTGTCCGTCAGTTCCATGTCCCAATTCCTCATGGCCGCCAGCATCATCTGAGACCGGGCCCGATCTAATAATGCTCCAGGAGGCGACGCTCACCGACCGTCGCCTCCTCCGTTTTTGCATCACCCGACGCGCGGCTCAAGATCCCACACACCCTTATCCATGAACAGAAACGTCCTTCTTCGAGCGTCCAGACCGAAACACGAAGACTCGAAGGCCCCACGAAGCCCACAAAGGCGCTGATCCAAAGCGCCCAATCCCTCCAGCAAAAACGCGCTCAGAGAAACGTGGCCTAGCTCTGACAACTCTCTTCGTGCCCTTCGTGGGTCCTTCGCCCCTTCGTGTTTTCGTCTGGACTGTCGAAGGAGGACGTTTCCGCCCCTCGACAGAAATGCCAAGCCCGACCGATCGCAGCGACGGTGTTCGCCACTCGCGAGAACCCATAAAAATCCCTATTGGATCTGCAGAACGACCTTGCCGCGGAGATGCCCGCCGACGCTGCGTTCAAAGGCCGCGCGGGCCTCGCTCAGCGGATAGGTCGCTTCGATCTGCACCTGCAGATTGCCCGCATCCACCAGCGCCGCGAGCTGCTGGAGTTGCGACTGCTCCGGATGCACGATGAAAAAGATCGCCGTGATCTGCCGCGCTGCCGCCCGCTCCGGGTCGGGCTTGCCGGCGATCGAAACCACCCGCCCTCCCGGCCGCACCACCGCCAGCGAGCGCGTGAGGGTCTCCCCGCCGATGGTGTCGAACACCAGATCGACATCCCGGACCAGCTCATCAAATCGACTGTGCGCGTAGTCGATGACTTCCGCCGCCCCCAACGCCCGCACCGCCTCAATGTTGGCGGCAGAGGCGGTGGTGATCACCCGCGCCCCGAAGTGGTGCGCGAGCTGCACCGCGTACGCCCCGACGCCGCCCGAGCCGCCATGAATCAGCACCCGCTGACCCTTCTGCAGCTTGCCCTGGTCGAAAAGCCCCTGCCAGGCGGTGAGCCCGGAGAGCGGAACGGCCGCCGCGTGAAGCGCGTCGATGGACCGCGGCATCCTCGCGATCTCCGCAGCGGGAGCGCAGACATACTCCGCGGCACTGCCATCCCGCGGAAAATTGATCAGACCATACACCGCCTCGCCCCGCTGCCACCCCGCGACGCCCGCGCCCAGCACATCGATCTCCCCGGCAACATCATGCCCCGGGATGGCCGGGAACCGCGGGCTCCCATCGGGATGGCGATAGGTCTCATCCCACGCAAGTTCCCCCGGCGTGAGAGCGCACGCCCGCACGCGAATCCGCACTTCGCCGGCGGGCGGAACCGGGAGCGGTGCCTGCTCGACGACAACCTGCTCAGGTCCCCCGCGGACATGCAGCCGCGCCGCGCGCATCGTGGTCGTGGGGGTCGTCGTCGTGGTCATGGTCATGCTTCGGGTCCTTTCACAAAATCAGTGAGTTGGTGCGGTCGTCGGGCCTTGGGAGCCCGTGGGTGCCGGGGCGATCTGCTTGACCTGCTCGACGTAATAGGCCGCGACCGGGTCAGGTGTGAGCGCCTTCAGGCCGGAGATGACGGTCTCCGCATTGATCACGGCCCCGGTCCAGCTGGTGTGGGGCGAGCCGGCGAAAAGCGCATCCACTTCCGCCTTGCTCAAGGCGTCATACTTGCGCGCGACCAGTTCGTTGAGGTCGATGAAGTCCGCCTTCTCCGTCGCCGCCACCTCGCGGGCCCATCCCGCCTGCGTGTCGCTGCTGCGCTTGATCCGGCCGTCCGCATCGCGCCCATTCCGCGGTATCAGCGAACACACCACCGGCGTCGCTTCCCGGGCCCGAGTCTCGGCGATGAAGTGACGCAGGAACCAGCCGAAGCTGTGGCGGGTGGTGGCCTGCCCCCCGCGGCTGGCGGCTGTCTGGCTCTCCTCCCCGATGCCGCCGAGTTCCACGCCGCCGCTGTTGGTCCCGAACTGCATGATCACGACATCGCCCGGTTTGATGAGCTCGACCAGCCCCTTCCAGGGCCCCTCGTAATAGCTGCCGCTGGTGGTCCCGCCGACCGCACGGTTCACCACGTTCACCTTCTGTGGATCAAAATATCCCACGAACGGGGCCCCCCAGCCCCACTGCCCCGGCCGATCATCGCCCGTGCCATTGTACCCCGTGCGCACCGTCGAATCCCCGATCGTCCAGATCGTGTGCAGCTTCGGATTGTGCGGCACCGCCGGAATCACCGCCGGACGCGACGGCGGCGGCTCCGGCAGCGGGCCCGTCTGCGTGTAGCGCGGAATGTCCTCCGCGCTCAGCTGCAAAATCCCCGCTCGCGCCGTGTGGATCGTCTCCGGATTCGTCGGATAAACCCGTGGCACGCCCTGTTCGTCCGGAAGCGTCACCCCCGCAGGCCCCGCCGGGGCGGAAGTCTGCCCCCACGCCGCCGCGGTCACCACCATCGCCGCCAACCCCATGCAGTACTTTCGAAACATGCCTTGCCTCCATCCGATGAACCGCCGCATCCTACCGCGCCGCAACCCTGCCCGCGGTTTTTGGGTGATCCCGCCTGACCCCCGATCACCCTCCCCAATCACCCTTCCGGAGAGCCCGTGACGCGGCCCTTCAACCGCCGCGCTTCCGTCCGCACCGCTCGCGCCAGTGCCCGCGCCACCAGCGACCCCAGATGCCCCTGCGCGAAGGCCGCCATCATCGCATGCGCCGACGCCGGAGAAAATCGCCGTTCGTTGGAGATCGCATAGATCGGTTCCCATGCCGACGGACGCAGCTTGATGCGGAACTGTTCGAGCCCATCGAAATGATAAAACCGCCGCCCGTGGGCCCGCGCCCACCCCATGATCCAGCGCAACCACCAGGGATTCCCGCGAAGCCAGCCGCGCGCCTGTTCCGACAGCGGCACCAGCCCCATCGTCAGGTAGGTCGCACCCCGCTTCACCAGCTCCGCCATCAGCCCATCGATCAGCAGCTCCGCCGTCCCGTTGGGTGCCTCTCTGCCGCGGACAATCTGCTCGACCAGATAGCCCTGCCGCGTCGGCACCGGCGACGCCAGCAGGAATCCCACCACCGCTTCGCCGCGCCGCGCCACCATCAGCAGCCGGTCCGCCAGCTCCCCCGCAAGCGTCGCGGGTTCCACCAGAAAATGCATCGCCGGCATCGGTCGAGACCCCAGCCACTCCGCGAGACATGCCTCCAGCCGTGGATCCTCCCGCGCATCCTCCGCCGGGCGAACACTCACCCGCACCTGCTTGTTGCGCGCCCGTGACAACTGGCTGCGCACGCTCGATCGCGCCTTCACAATCGCCGCCCACTCCGCGGGATTCCACACCGGCTGCGCCCCCAGGGCCACCGTCGCATGATCCGTCGCGCTCGCGAACTGCAGCGCCAGCCTTTCGCCCGCCGCCACGTAGCAGACCCGCCGACCCTGCGCGGCCGCCGCCGCCTCCAGTTCCGCCGTCACTCCCGCCAGGTGTTCCGCGGCGCAAACCGGCGCCCCCGCCACCACCCAGCGCCGGCCGCACGCCACATACCCCGCCACCCCCGCCGCGCTCTGCGCGAACCAGTAGGTCATCCCGGGGTTGAGGATCTGGTACGCCGTCGCATTCCAGCCAAACGCCAGCACCAGTTCCCTTGCTCGTTGCCGCGGCTCTTGCATTCCCGTTTATAGACCGCCCCGCGCCGCGGAGCAATCTGCCGTCCATTCCATCCCTCCCACACCCTGCAGCCTCTGCCCGGCCGTTGATTTACTGCTCCGTATTCTGGCGACAGGCGGCGTCACACCCTACAATCGGCGGGGTCGCAACGTCGGCCGCACCCGTGAATGTCATCCATTGAGCCGGAGAAGCCGTGAGCAGCGGTGGCAATCCTTCCGAACTCCCGCCCACCCTGGAAGAACTCCGCGCGCTCGTCATCCAGCTCTCCAGCAAAAACGCGCAGCTCGAAAGGCTCGTGAAAGATTCGACCCTCGATTCGCGGATGACCGCCATCATCGAATCTTCCGACGATGCCATCGTCAGCAAAACCCTCGAGGGCATCATCCTCACCTGGAACCGCGGGGCGGAGCGCATCTTCGGCTGGCGGGCCGACGAAGTCATCGGCAAAGCCATCAACATCCTGATCCCGCCCGATCGCCAGGAGGAAGAGCCCGCCATCCTCTCACGCCTCCAGCGCGGCGAATGGGTCGACCATTTCGAGACCGTCCGCATGCGCAAGGATGGTCGCCTCATCGACGTCTCGGTGACCATCTCGCCCGTCCGAGACATGCACGGCCGCATCGTCGCCGCTTCCAAAATCGCCCGCGATATCACCACCCAGAAGCACATTCAACGCGAGCTGCAGCAAGCCAAGGAAGCTGCGGAAATTGCCAACCAGGCCAAAGATCAGTTTCTCAGCATTCTCTCCCACGAACTCCGCACCCCCCTCACCCCCGTCCTCGCCGAAATGAGCTTCCTCGAGCAGGTCCCCGATCTGCCCGAACCCCTCCGTGCCAATATCTCCATGATCCGCCGCAACGTGGAAATGGAGGCCCGCCTCGTCGATGACCTCCTGGACCTCGCTCGCATTTCCCGCGGCAAGCTGCAGCTTCGCTTCGAAGTCGTCGACGTCCACGAATCCCTCCGCGCCGTCGTGGCCATGATGCAAACAGGAATCGACGCCAGTGGCCTCGAGCTCACCCTCGCCCTGCGCGCCCGTGAGCACCACGTCTGGGCCGACGCCGGCCGCCTGCAGCAACTGCTCCTCAACCTGCTTTCCAACGCCCTCAAATTCACCGCCCACGGCGGTGCCGTCGCCATTCGCACCGCCGACGATTCCGATGGCCGCGTCCGCATCGAAATCTCCGACAACGGCATCGGCATCGACCCCGATCTGCTCGACCGACTCTTCAACGCGTTTGAACAGTCCGACCGCACCCGGAAATTCGGCGGCCTGGGGCTCGGCCTCTCCATTGCGCGATCCCTTGCCCTGCTCCACCACGGCACCCTCGTCGGGTCCAGCCCCGGCCGCGACCGCGACGCCACCTTCACGCTCGATCTGCCCACCATGCAGCAGGCACCGCGCGACACCGCCGCCCTCGCCCTCCACCCCACCCACAAGATCGCCGCAGGCTTCCGCGTCCTCCTCGTCGAAGACCACAACGACACCCGCGCCGCCATGTGCCGCCTCCTCCAGGCCCTCGGCTGTCAGGTCGTCGTCGCCTCCTCCGTCAAAGAAGCCATGAACATCGGTGATCAGCAGGACTTCGACCTCCTGATCTCCGACATCGGCCTCCCCGACGGCAGCGGCACCGACGTCATGCGACACCTCCGTGCACGGAAAATCCGCGGCATCGCCCTCTCCGGCTTCGGCCAGGATGAAGACGTCCAGCGATCCCGCGATGCCGGCTTCGAAACCCACATCACCAAGCCCGTCAATTTCCAGACCCTGCGCGAAACCGTCTCCCGCTTCGCCGTCGACCCCTGAGGCATCAACGCGGAGCAGGAGGGCTGGCAGCCGCCCCACGACCTCCTCGCGGTGCTGCCGCCGCCATCGCCCCCTGACCATTCGCCAACCCCGGACCCCCCGGCCGCGACGGATCCAGCTGCGGATCCATCGGCAGCGTGAAGCTGCTCCGCGGATCGGGCTTCGCCGGATCAAACCCCTTCCACTCCTCCACCACGCTCCCCGCAAACCCGATCTTCTGCCCCACGATTTCGCTCACCACGCATTTGCACAACTCGTACGCCCCCCAATCGCTCTGATGCGTGCCGTCCACGAACGCCTTCCCCAGCCCCTCCGGCCCCATCGCCCCATACAACGCCATGCTCATCTTGTTCAAATCAATCAGCGGCACCTTCTCCGCCTCCGCCACCTCCCGCATCGCCCCCGGGTAAATCCCCAGCGTCTCCACCCCCTTCCCGTCCGGCCCCAGCTTCTTCAAATTCTGACTCGTCACCAGCACCGGTATCGCTCCCTTCGCTCGCGCCTCGCTGATCATCGTCTCGAAATACCCCTTGAAC
>CALCHA010000009.1 GCA_937901265.1 uncultured Phycisphaerales bacterium | reverse complement strand
ACCATGTCCAAGCCTTACCGCCTTGCCGGCTGGCGGGTGGGCTTCTGCTGTGGCAACCACGAGATGGTGCGGGCGCTCTCCACGATCAAAGGCTACTACGACTACGGCCATTTTGCCCCGATCCAGCTCGCCTCGATCATGGCCCTGCGGCATGGCGATGAGTTCGTGGCCGACCAGTGCGCGATTTATGAAAAGCGGCGCGACATTCTGGTGAAGGGGCTGCGCAAGATCGGGTGGGACGTCGAAACGCCGCGGGCCAGCATGTTTGTGTGGGCCAAAGTCGCGCCCCACCACCTCGCCGAGTTCGGGCGCCAGGCGGACCCGTCGCTGCCCCCCAGCACGCTGGATTTTTGCTTTCGCCTGCTGGAGGATGCCGACGTGGCGATCGCGCCAGGGGCCGGCTTTGGCGCCAACGGCGAAGGCTACGTGCGGATCGCCATGGTGGAGAATGACCAGCGCATCAAGCAAGCCCTGCGGCAGATGGACGCCGCGTTGAACGGCAAGAAGAAGCACCAGCGTCCCAGCAACCGTGCGGAGAGTAATGGCTCTGCTCATGTTCGCAAAAGTGACAAGGTGACCAAGCAGGATGCGGCGAATTCCTCGATCATCGGAGGATGATCCTCCCTGCCGTGGCGGCGGCGGGAGCACGTAAGGGCGTCTCACAGCAGGGCTTGGCAATGGCGGAATCGCCGTTGTCGCCCCCGTAACTTCCGCCGCTATGGTGCGTTTTACCCTCTGACGGGCCAAGGGAACCTGATGGCAGGCCAGCAGCCGGCAGATATGCTTTTCGAGGCCGCCGTCCATGCCAACATGGGCCGCCTGATCGCCCTTGCCCGCGCGATGCTCGGTGCCCCGACGCGCGATTCCAAAAGTCCGGAGGACCTGGTCCAGGACGCCTTGCTGAAGCTCTTTCGGCAGCGGATGTCGTATGACTGGTCGGACGGCGGCTGGAGTCTGATGGCCAAGTCCGTGGCGCGCAACGTCATCAGTTGCCGCCGGCGCAAGCTTGGTCACTCTTTGGATGCGGATGAGGCATTGAGCGACTCGCTGGGCGCGGAACAGGATCCCGCGGAGCGCGCCATGAGCGCGGAGACCACGGCGATCATGCGGGCGCGCATTGAAGCGCTCCCTGATTCCTGGCGGCAGGCCCTGGTGCTTCGTGAGCAGCAGGAGCTGGCGTACAAGGAAATCGCAGGGCTCCTTTCCGCCTCCGAGGCGCAGGTGAAAACCTGGCTGCATCGGGCCAGGGCAAGGCTCCTGGGCCAAATGGCCGAGGATGATCTTAAGAAACCGGGTGTGCCCACGCTGGGCCTGCCCAAAAAGCGGTCGGCGTCTTCCGCTGATCCGCACAACCCGCCGCCGGCGAGCGGCGATGAGGATAAGCCATGAGCGCTTCCAATCTTCCGTTCAACCCCCTGCCGCGCGGGGTGCTCGACGAGTATCTTGACGATGGGCTTTCGCCGACGGCGAAGGCCCAGGTCGAAGCGTCGCTGGCGGCCGATCCGGTGGCGGCGCGACTGCTGGCGGCGACACGGGCCGACCGTGCGACGCGGGCTGCGGCGTTCGCCTGCTACCTGCCCTCCGACAGCGAGGCGCATGCCGCGGCCGAAGCGCTTCTGGCGATGGCCCGCGGCGAGGCGGGCCCCGTGGGGCGCATCGGTTACCTCCCGTGGGTGCGCCGCTTGTCTGCGGTGGCTGCGGCGGCGCTGCTGATGGTGGGTGCCTTTGCGATCGGTCGCACCACCGCTTCGGTGAAGCTGGCGCCCACCCCCACCCCGATCCCGGCCAATAGGGTCGCGATGCACGTGGCGCCGGACAACCCCTACACGGTCCTCTATTGGAACAGCCTCGGCGAGCCACAGGTACGCCAGTTCGCCAATTCCGCGGATGTCGATTTGTTTGTCACCGATATGGAATCGCGGCAGGGCGGCCAGTTGGCGTCAGTGAGCCAGACGACCAACCCCGAAGAGTCGATGACCTTGAGCCAGGAAGGTTCATTCTGATTTCTCAGACGTTTTACGGGAGTGCCGCGGGCGTGATCTCTGCAGGACACAAGTGGATGGTGGCGGGCGTTCTGGCGGCACTGGGCGCGGCCTCGGCGTTCGCGCAAGTGGGGCCACGGGTGAGCGCCGGCTCCGTTGGGGGATCCCCGGTCGACCAATTTTCCCAGGCCACCGGCCAACTCTATGGGCGGATCGAGCAGTCGCTGATCCGGGTACACATCGATCAGAGCCCCGCGGCCATGCTTCCCGCCCCGATGCGCGGAGCGTACCAGGACTGGCGAAGAAGCCAGAGCACGGACGATCCCAGCATCGATGGCACGCGGCCGACAGGAGGGGGCGGCGGGCGGCGCGGCGGTGGGCCTCCGCGCGGCGGCAATGGCGGCGGATTGGGTGGGGGCGGTGCCGGCGACTTACGCGGCATGGGGCGAGGCGACGCGGGTGGCGGGCGACGCGGCTTTGGCCTGGGCGGGTCGGGCGGCCCCTCGCAGGATGACACCGCCGGTCGCGGCGGCCCCCAGAGCAACCCGGCGCAACTTCGCCGCTTCGTCGAACAGCAGATTAGCGCCCTGGCCGACAAAGATCCCAATCAGGCGGCGGCTCTCCGCGGGCTGCTGTTCCGCATCGACGCCGTCCGCGCCGGCGTCACGGGGGACCTCTACGGAATCGTCATCGACGACAAAGGTACCGCCATCGTTCTGACCGCCCTGCTCCGCGAGGCCCAGCCCGAATCGCTCAAGGTCACCGGCCCTGACGGCATCGAAACCACCGCCCGGTTCATCGGCACCCAGCCGCAGCGCGGCTACACCATCATCCAACTCGACAAACCCGAGATCGCCCGGCCGGTCCCGCTGGCCGAAGGTCGCCCCCCCGCGGGGGCGCTTCTGCTGTCCATCGGTGCCACCTCTGGAGCCACCGGATGGGTGGTGGCACCGGCGAAATTTGGCAAGCGTGCGGTGGATGATCGGATTCCGCTGTTTGCCGGGGATGACCGCGGCGGTTCGTTTGTCTTCGACGACCAGGGCCGCCTTGCGGCGTTGGGATGGGGCCGCTTCGCGCTGCCGCTGGAGCAATTGCAGCGGGACATTCAGTGGATCGTGAAGAACGGCAAGGACGTCACCCCGCGTGAGCTGGGCGTTCGCTACTCCCGGGTGGCCATGCCCAACAGCCCGCCGCGGAACCCGCGCGACGCCGCCCGCGTCGATGCCGTCGCCCCCAATTCCCCCGCTGCCCGGGCCGGACTGCAGCCCAATGACATCGTCGTCTCGATCGACGGGCGGCCCATCAACCAGTTGCCGCAGATTCAGATGGATCTGGCCACGCGCTCCGGCAGCGTACCGATGGGGATTTTCCGCAACGGCAAGGAAATGAAGCTGGATTTGCCGCTGGATGCCCCATGATGCCGACGGGTGCGCGGGGGATGAACGAGTGCTGCGCACGCTCCCGCGGCTTCGCTTGAACGCACAGGATGGTTGTCGTTCGTTGTCCCGTCAGTTGCCGTGCGGCAGCGGGGCAAGGCTCGGGCCGGGGTTCATCACCGGGGCCTCCATCGGGAGGGGGGCGGTGTCGATGGCACCGTTGTCGGTCCGTGGGGTGGGCACGACGCCGGGGGCGGTCGCGGCCGGGGGCAGGGCGGTGGAACCCTCGGGGCGTCCCTCGGTGACCAGATCGATGGCGGAGATCGGCAGGGGCGACGATTTTTGCATGATGAACTTGGCGTCGATGAGCTGGTTGTCGACCATGGTGTCGAGCATTTCGACGATGCGCTGGTAGGAGGCCCCGATAAAGGGCGCGGCGGGATCATAGTCCGGTGAGCGCGGGTTGGGGGCCCAGCCAAGACGCGCGAGGATCTGGCTGATGTCCGACCCGGTGGAAAGTTTGGACGTCTTGCCGGTGAGAGGGGAGCGCCAGAGAAGCATGACGTTGGTGGCGGCGGTGGCGGGGGAAGCGGGGGAGGCGTCCGAAGCATCCGAGCCGGCGACCGACGCGGTGACGACCGGCGTCGGGGCCGTCGGGGCGGCGGCGCGGCCTGCCGGTTCCGGCATCACGTTGACGGTGAGCTGGTTGTCGGGGCTGATGTAGAGCGCCCCGGGGGGCAGCACGATCGGGCGTCCGATGAGGGCGATGCGCTGCGCCCCCGACTGGGAGACATAAATCAGCGAGGGGCTGTCGGAGGGGAGCACATCCAGGTAGAAATTGGTACCGACGGCATAGTGGCGGACGGCGCGGGAACCGATCGCCGAGAGCGCCTCATACGCGCGGATGCGTTCCTCAGGTTTGGGGCTCTTGAGCAGATCGGCGAGCGCGAGGGTGGCGCGGACGGTGTCGCCGTGGGAGAGGGTGGCGACCGCCTCGACGGCCTCCTGCTGGAACGGGCTGGCAGTGTCGCGGACGAATTCCTGGAGGATCACCATGCCGCCGACATCCTGCATGGCGGCTCCGGCATGGGCGCACCAGAAGCGCACCAGGGGGTTGCTGCTTTTGTACTGCGGCTCGATGAAGTCCGGAAGCACGCTGCGGCCGAGCGTCTGGAGGGCGATGCTCAGGTCGCGGTGCGGGGCATGGGGATCGGCGAGATCGCGGATCAGTTCGGCGGCCTTCTGCTGATTGAAACCCGGGACGTCCTGGCGGAGATAGATGTGCTTGATGAGGTCGATAAATTCGGCGGGGCGGGTGGTGTAGTTGGGGGGAACCGTCAGGGTGATGGTGGAATCATTGTCGGCGGACGCGGCTTTGTCGATGCCAGGGAACTTGGCGTTGATGGCCCGCTCGAGGACCTGTGCCTTCCCGAGGCCGGGGCTGTAGAGCTGCAGCTGGATGGGCCGCTCTTCGGTGACGATGCCGCCGCCGACGACGCGACCTGACCGCAGGACCTTGCGGGTGGCGATGTCGGGGACGTTTCCGGCGGGAGAGGATCCGGCGGCCCCCTCGACAGCGCCGGGAATGAACACGGGCCCGCGCGCCAGGGCGATGGAGTGGGACTCCATGGCCGTGCCGGCGAGTTTGAGCTCCGTCGTCCACAGCAGGCCATTGGCCAGGGAGGTGGTCCCGGTATTGGGCAGGGAGGCGACCATGACGTCAAACGTGGAGCCGCGGCGGGCCAGGGCGGGGATGATGCCGCGGATTTCGACGGCGGCGACCTGGCCGGAGGCGAGGATGCGTTCGGGCGAGATGTTCTGGGTGCCTTGGATGTAAGAACCGGCGTGCATGGTGTTGTAGAGGTTGTCGAGGAGCATTTCGCGGACGTTGGGGGGCATGTCGCTGCTGCCGGTGTTGGGCAATGCGGCGACCATGCCGATGCCTTCGACGATGGTGGGGGCGA
>CALCHA010000008.1 GCA_937901265.1 uncultured Phycisphaerales bacterium | reverse complement strand
CTGACTGGCCTCATCCCGCACTGAACGCCGCCGACGTCTACGCCGTCGAAGGAGACTTGACGCCATTTATAAAAACGGGGGAGACTCCAGCTGATTGCGCTCTGGCGAGGGTACCCCGTTTGGCTCTATAATCATGTGCGATATTCCCGCTTGCGCGAGTTTTTGTATGAAACCTGATGATGTTATGGAGCTGCCGGAACCCAGGCTTGGCAGCTTTGAAAACATGTTTATTCCCGCGATTCTTGCGGGGCTTGGGACGACCATTCGGCATCTGGGGAAGTCCATTGTCGGCGGGCATCGGACGATGCAGTACCCGGAGGAGCGGCGTGAGAACAAGCCGGTGCTCAAGGGGGGGATGGACGTGCAACGCTACCGGGGCGTGCATCGCCTGAACCGGGACGAACAGGGGCGGGTGAAATGCGTGGCGTGCTACATGTGCGCCACCGCGTGCCCGGCCCATTGCATTTACATCATCGGCGAGCAGGCGCCCTGGGCGGACCGGGAAAAATATCCCACCAAGTTCGACATCGACGAACTCCGCTGCATTTACTGCGGCATGTGCCAGGAGGCCTGCCCGGTGGATGCCATCGAACTCACCTACGAATACGACATGGTGGGGCTGACGCGTTCGGAGATGATTTTCGACAAGGAAAAACTGCTGGGCGTTTATGACCGCACGGTCGACCGCAAGCCCATGTAAACGGGTCAAAACAGGCTTTTTCGCGGCGAAAATGCGCCAAAAGCTGCGGCGCGCACGGTTGATTGGGATAAAAAACCCCGTTTTTGGGCTGCCAGAGGGGTTTTTGCGGGGGAAAACGGGGAATTTTGCCGCGCAAAACCATGCTCCAGCCACCTCCCAGCCACGTCCCAGCCACGCTCTTGCCATCACTGTGCCGCGCTTTCGTAGATTGGGGTGAGTCGGATCAAAAAGAAGCCGAAAGTCTCACCGAGGGCACAGAGAACTCAGAGGTTGAAGGGAAGCATTTTCCGCGACCTCGGCGTCCTTTTTGAGTCACTGTATTTCGAATACGACCATGCACGTTTCCCGAACGATATCATTGTGCCGGCACGCCGGCGTCGTTGATGGGGGTGAGGCGGATGGAATGGAAGAGCACCTGGGCGTTGTTCGCGCCGACGCCGCAGTATGCATCATCGGGGAGCTTCCAGAGGGTGTAGCGGGATAAATCTTTGCCATCGGTTTTCCAGGAGGTCAGGAGCTTGCCGTCGAGAAGGGCCGCGATGGACTCTTTGCGTATTTGGACGGTGAGGCGATATTGCCGGCCATTGGAGATGGCGACGGGGGCGAGCGTGGGGTTGTCTTTCGCGATTTTGTTGGCGACGCGCTCGAAGCGGGCCTCCCCTTTTACATCTAACTCCAGGCCGAAGATGTGTTTATGGGCGCTCAGCAGCACGGCGATTGGGCCAGAACCTTCCACCCGGGTGAATTCCACCTGCAAATCGTACTCCTGGGGCAAGGGGGCGGGGAGTTGGAGGGCAGCGTAATGTGAGTCTTCGCACGTCAGTCCGGCCGAGGATAGCGTCCATTTGCCCGCGGCGGCGTCTTTGGGGAGGTGAACGAGGGCGAGGAGGTTGGTTCCGGTTGTTTCCTCGAGCGGCGGAACGATTCCCAGCGACGCGGACGCGGATATTGGGCCAGCGGGCAACGAGGCATCGGCCGCGCCGGCGAGGTTTGCGAGAAGCCCGGGGCGCATGGCTCCGTCGGGCGCACCGCTCTGGATGCGGGCATCAATTCGGGTGAGGGTGAGGCCCTGGATATTCGCCCGGGCCGCGCGGTACCAGTCGATCGCATGATGAGCCACGATGAGCTCCTCCCGTCCGCCTGCTTTTTCCGCGAGATTCCACCAGGCATCGCCGAGGATCACCTGTTTGAAGGGGTCGGCGGGGTGGGCCAGCTCGGTTTTTGCCAATGCGGACAAATTCTCATCCGCGCCCATGGCCAGGTGGGGCAGGCCGACCTGCCAGTTGCCTTCGTGGAGCGCGTAGAAGGTGCCCACGACGAGATGGGCGGCGGGGTCTTTCGGTTCTTTTTTGAGCAGGTCGAGGGCGTGGCGCACACGGTCGTACTCGGCTGCGAGCGCCCGGTACTCCGCGACGCGCGGCTGCACGGCGGCGGCCACGGAGACTTTGCGCGATTTAGTTGCGGCCGCGTCGGCCAGCGTCGCCATTTTCAGGACGGCCGGGAAATTTTCCGCTGACACGGCCTGTTCGGCGACTTCCAAGGCTCGCGTGGCCACGGCGGCACACCGGTCGGGCGTGGTGGCGGCGTGATCCGCGACCGTCAGGGCCTGGACTTTGAGCGGGATTATGTTGACGGCGTATTGGCGGCTCATTGCGGAGATCGCGGCGAGGGCGGTCGTGGCATCGCCCGCGCGGGAGGCGAGTTGACCGGCCTCGATGTATAACTCGTAGCGTGCGGCGGAGTCGTCTTTGGTATCGGCGGCCTCTCCGAGGAGCCGCTGGGCCAGTGCGATGCGATCGTCGGGGCTTGTTTTGGCGTAATCGCGGGCGAAGAGTTTGTGAATAAGGGTGCGGGCGTTATTTTGCGCGGTGGCGTTCGGGGGTGGCAAGCGTGCGGGTTGCGATGTTCCCTGACCCCACGCCATTACCCACCCCACCCATACTGTAGCGGCCAGCGCTCGTACCCGCATTGAGGGTTCTCCGTGGTATTGCGCCGGCAAAAATTCCGAACCCAAACAAACACCCCCCCTTGGATCAACCAAACCCACGCATTCCATCTCCCCACTTTCGCATTCGGGAGTATTTTAATGCGCACCCTATTCCTTGCCAAGAAAATTTTTTCATGATTTTTCAAGTCGGCGCGCGAGCGGTCAGGA
>CALCHA010000007.1 GCA_937901265.1 uncultured Phycisphaerales bacterium | reverse complement strand
CCCCGCAAACCGCAGCTCAGCCAGCGCCACCGCCAGACCCCCCTCCGAACAATCATGCGCCGCGGCGACGTGCCCCTGCGCAATCAGCGCTGCCACCCCCTTCGCCGTCGCCGGCCCCACCTTCAAATCCACCCGCGGCACCGACCTCCCCACCTCATCATGCAGCTTCAAATAGCAGGATCCGCCCAGCTCCCGCTGCGTCTGCCCCACCACCAGCAGCAAATTCCCCGCACGCTTCGCATCCATCGTGACGGCCTTCGCCGCATCCTTCATCACGCTGATCGCACTGATCAACAACGTGTAGGGAATCGCGATCCGCTGCCCCTGCTCCCCGATGAATTCGTTCGACAGCGAATCCTTCCCCGAAATAAACGGCGTCCCGTACGCCATCGCCCCGTCATAGCACGCCTGGCATGCCTTCACCAGCGCCCCCAGATGCTGCGGATCCGTGCACTTGGGCCAGCAAAAATTGTCCAGAATCGCGATCCGCTCCGGATCCGCCCCCACGCACACAAGGTTCCGCACCGCTTCATCAATCCCGTTGAGCGCCATCTGGTAGGGGTCGATGTCCCCCATCCCCGGCTGACACCCATTGGCCAACGCCACCGCCCGCGGCGACGACAGCAGCGGCCGCACCACCGACGCATCCCCGGGCCCATCCTGCCCCGGACCCACCAGTGGCTTCACCACCGTCCCCCCTTGAACTTCGTGATCATACTGCCGAATCACCCAATGCTTGCTCGCAATCGTCGGCATCGCCAGAAGCTGGTGCAGCGTCGCGGCAAAGTCTCGCGGTGCCGCGACGTGCGGCTCGCGCAGGGTGGGGGGGGTGTACACCGCTTTACGCACCGGCTTGGGAATGCCGTCATGAATAAACGCCATGTCGAGCTGCGCCACGCAATGCACCGCACCCTCCGTCGCGTAATGAAGCGTCAGCCTGCCCGAACCATCGAATTCGCCGATGTCCGTGCCTTCGACATTCTCTGCCGCGCACAGTCCCAGAAGCCTCTCGACGTTCTCCGCCGGCACCGCCAGAACCATCCGCTCCTGCGCTTCGGATATCCAGATTTCCGCGTAGGAAAGCCCCTCATATTTCAGCGGCACCTTGTGCAGATCCACCCGCGCCCCCATCTCCTCGCCCATCTCCCCGATCGCGCTCGACAATCCACCAGCCCCACAATCCGTAATCGCCCGAAACAGCGGCCCGCCCGCCGCGTCCCGTGCCTGCAGAATCACGTCGAGCACCTTCTTCTCCGTGATCGCGTTCCCAATCTGCACCGCGTGCGAGAACTCGTCCGCATGCGTCGCCGTCACCACGTCGGAGGAAAACGTCGCGCCGTGGATGCCATCGCGCCCCGTGCGCCCCCCGAGCACCACGATCCGATCCCCCGCAGCCGCCTTGCCCTTCTGGGCGAATCTGGTCGGCAGAACCCCGACGCTCCCGCAGAAAACCAGCGGGTTGCCGATGTATCGCTCGTGGAAAAACAGCGCCCCATTGACCGTGGGAATGCCCATGCGGTTGCCATAATCACGCACGCCCGCCACCACCCGCTGCATCGCGCGCCGCGGATGGATCACCCCCGGAGGAACCGTCGCAGGCGACGTGCGCGGGTCGGCAAAACAAAAAATATCCGTGTTGGCGAAGGGCCTTGCCCCCAGCCCCGTGCCCATCACGTCGCGGATGCACCCGCCGATGCCCGTCGCCGCGCCGCCATACGGTTCGATCGCGCTGGGCCGATTGTGCGTCTCCACCTTCATGCACACCGCGTTCTCATCATCAAACGCGATCACCCCCGCATTGTCCTTGAACACCGAGAGCGTCCACGCGCACGCCAGATCCATCGTCGCCTTAAAAACCGTCTGCTTCACCAGGTTGTCGATGATCACCGGCTCACTCCCCGCCTCCCTGAATTCCACCTGCGCCTTGAGCGTCTTGTGCACGCAGTGCTCCGACCACGTCTGCGCCAGCGTCTCCAGCTCCGCATCCGTCGGCTCGCGGTCCTGCCCCCGGAAATACGCCTGGATCGCCTGCATCTCCGCCAGGTCCAGAAACAAATGCCCGCGACGTGAAAGCTCCAGCAGTTGCTCGTCGGACAATTCCCCGATCGGCACATGCGTCAGCGCAAAGCGATACGCCTGCCCCACCGGAAACTCGCGCGGCGTGAACTCCGCAAAATACCCCGTCTCGATCGAATCGTTCACCAGCACCCGCTTGGCGATCAACGACAGCATGTCCTCCTGAACGTGCCCCAGGATCGTGTACTTGCGGCCCGTCCGCACTTCCACCCGCGCCCCCAGCAAATCCCCGATCGCCATCTCACACGATGCCGCCACCGGATCCATCACCCCCGGCTTCAGATGCACCTCGATGACGCTCGCCCCCTCCTCCGCATGCGACGGTTCCGTCCCGATGCCAAAGGTCTCCGTCACCGGATCAATCAACAATTCCCGCGCAATCCGCTCCAGCGCCGCCCCCGTCAGCAACGCCTCCGCTCCCTGCAGCAGAAACACCCGCGCCGTGCGCACCGCCTCCGCCTCCTGAAAGCCCATCTCCTGGATTTCGTGCAGCACCGACGCGGCCGATGGATCATCTCCCGCGTGGATGGCGCGGACCTCAATGCGATAAACCGCCATGTCGTTTTCCCTGCGAACCGAAAGCGCGGGATTATATGAGAAATCCCAAAACTCCAAACCCCTCCCGCCAAAAACGCCCAACGCCGCACCGCGCCTTCTCGCCGTCGCCTCCATCCCTCCGCCTCTCCATGGCTTCCCCAGGGCGTCCAGAGCCGCCATCCAACACCCCGACCCTCCCCTCAAACCCCCGCGGCCTTCTCCCCCAGCTCCCATTCCATCCGCTCCACCGTCGGATCCCGATGCCGCTGAAACTGCTGCGTGAACATGCCATGGTAAATGCCCCGCCGCTCCAGCAGCTCCTCGTGCGTCCCCTGCTCCAGGATCCTCCCATCCATCAGCACCACGATCGAATCAGCGTGCATGATCGTTGACAGCCGATGCGCGATCACGAACGTCGTTCGGTTCGCCATCAGCCCCTTCAGCGACTCCTGGATCAACTGCTCGGAGTGCGTGTCCAGGGCGCTGGTCGCCTCATCCAGAACCAGAATCCGCGGATTCGCCAGCAACGCCCGCGCGATCGAAATCCGCTGCTTCTGCCCCCCCGAAAGCTTGCTGCCACGCTCCCCCACGATCGTGTCGTATCCCTTCTCCAGCTCCATGATGAACGCATGCGCATTCGCCCCGCGCGCCGCCTCGACGATCTCCTCCCGCGTCGCATGGCGCCTGCCATACGCAATGTTCTCCAGCACCGTCCCGTCGAACAGGTACACATCCTGCAGCACCATCGCGAACAGCCCGCGATAATCCGCCACCCGGATCTCCCGAATGTCCCGCCCATCCAGCAAAATCGCCCCCGATGACACATCAAAAAACCGCGCCACCAGATTCACCAGCGTCGTCTTCCCCGAACCCGAAGGCCCCACGATCGCCACCGTCGATCCCGCCGGCACGTTCAGATCCACCCCGCTGAGCACCTCCCGATCCTTCGTGTACCGGAACCGCACGTCCCGCATCTCAATATGCCCCGCCGTATGCCGCAGCGCCCGCGCCTCGGGCGGGTCCGGCATGTCCGGACTCTGATCCAGCACGTCCACCACCCGATCCAGCGCCCCCAGGTTCTGCTGCACGTTCTGAATCGAATCGATCATCTGGCTCACTGGCCCCAGCAGCATGAAAATGTAACTCTGGAACATCACCAGCTTCCCCACCGTCATCTCATCCCGCAGCACCATCGAGCCCCCGTACCACACGATCACCACCCCGATCGCCGGCCCGAACACCCCCCACCCGGTCCCCAGCAGCCGCCCCAGCACCGCCGTGTACTGCTGCTTGCGGATCATCGTGTCCTGCGCCGCCCCGAACTCCTTCAGCTCCGACCGCTCCCGTTTGAAACTCCGCACCACCCGGATTCCCCCATACATGTCCGTCAGCCGCGCCGACAGCATCGCCCGGTCATCCTGAATGTTCCGCCACATCGGCCGCAACCGCCGAAACAGCATCACGTGAATCGCCAGAATCGGCGGAATCAAAATCGCAATCGCCGCCGCCAGCTTCCAGTTCGTGAAAAATAAAATGAAAATGATCCCGAATACCCGCAAAAACGCGGAGTACGGAATGAGCATCGCATTGTTCACCCCCGCCACCACCTGGTCCACGTCCGCCATGATCCGGCTGACGATCCCCCCCTTCTTGTAATCCGACAGCAACGACAACGGCAGCGTGATCAGATGATCATGCAGCCGCTGCCGCAGCGTCCCCGCCAGCCGATAGTTCACCCGCTGCGTCGCCAGCAGCTTCATCCAGTCAAAAATGATCGAGAAAACCGCGATCACCGCCATCACCGCCGCCAGAAGCCCCAGCGACTTCCACGGATCCGACGGCAGCATCCCCCCCAGCGGCAACCGATGCAGCCACGTCACGTCCGACAGCCCCCGCTTTGCCGCCGGATAGTCGATCAGCAGCTCCAGCACCACCGGCATGCCCATCGTCAGCAGCGTTGACGCCGTGATCAGAATAAACAGCGATGCCACCGGCCACATATACCCGCGCAGCATGATCCGGTATTCTGTCAGTAACTGCTTCCGCTTCCGCTTGAACACATGCTTGCCCCCCGGCGCTGTCGCATGCCGGCCCCCCATCGCCACCACGTCCACCGGCTTCGCGTTCGGATCCGCAAAACGCACCGGGTCGAGCTCTCGCTTGCGCAGTTTGTCGCGGAATTCGGCAAATCGCTGCCTGCTCGATTTCATTCCATCCACCCGTAGGGACGCGGATACTCACTCGCCCAC
>CALCHA010000006.1 GCA_937901265.1 uncultured Phycisphaerales bacterium | reverse complement strand
GGGTCACTGACCCGCTCGATGATCTCCACCTTCTTGATGGAGGAGGCCTGAATCTTGGCGACCGAGTCGCCCAGCATCGCTCCCGACTTGACGATTTCCTCGCCGGTGTCGGTGTCAACGATCGAGCCGACGGCATAGAACTCACCCTTGAGTTGGCCGGCGGCAACGGTTTTGGTCTCATAGAAGGCGCGGAGGAGCGCTTCGTTGGTGGAGTATTTTTCGTCCATGGCGCGGAGGAAAGTGGTGGCGGGGATTTTCGCCGACTGGTCGATGCGGACGGCCATGACGTCCTTTTTGGTCACGTTCATCTCGATCCACGAGCCGCGCTCGGGGATGACGCGGCAGGCGTGCAGCGGGCGGTCGCCTTCCTGCGAGTCGATGACGAAGTCAACGCCCGGGGAACGGTGAAGCTGCGACACAATGACGCGTTCGGCGCCATTGATGATGAATTCGCCGCCGCCCGTCATGATGGGGATTTCGCCGAGATAGATCGCCTCGTCGAGGATGTCGGGTTTGTCCTTGCGCGAGAGGCGGACGCGCACGCGGAAGGGCATGCCGAAGGTCAGCCGGAGCGCACGACACTCATCTTGGGTATAGCGGGGCTTACCCAAATCGTACGACAGATACTCCAGCTTCATGTTCCCGTCATAGGACTCGATCGGGAACACTTCACGGAGGAGGGCCTCCAGCCCTTCGTTTTTCCGCTTGTCGACCGGGGAGTCGGACTGCAGGAAACGTTTGAAGGCGGCGGTCTGCACGTCGATGAGGTTGGGGATGGGAAGGGCATCGCCGCGTTTGGAATAATCACGCACCTGCGCTACACGCATATTGACACCTCAGCCAAAGGGGTTTCGCGGGGTATTGCTGAAAAAAGCAAGCGCCGCCGTTGTCGAAATCGGCGGTTAAGTTGTTGGTAAGATCAACGGGGAGCAACGGGAAAAGTGGGGAGAGCGAGAGGATTGACAACACTGGGCAAAAGATTTCATAGTCCCGCAATATAGTGGGACCGCCCTCGCAAAGCAAGTGCCGCAACCGCAAAAATAAGAATTCGGCCGGCCCTGCGGTCGAATAAAAGTGTTTCTACCTGCTTTCCCTTCCAGTCCGCTTCCGTCGACGCTTTCCAAGACCGTCCATTATAGCAAGCCCGATAACGGGGGCCAGCACGACCGAACGGAAATCTTTTGGTGACACCGTTAAAGGGCTGCGAGTGGGTAAGTTGTGACGCAATCGACGTTTTTACGGAGCCCCCATGTGCGAGGACGCCAAAAGGTTGGTCCTTTTTCTTTTATTTTGTAGCCCTTGTGACACAAGCAGTTGCATACAATCATGCCGTGTAGGTCCAACCTGTTCTGCAATAAGTGCGGGCTCGTCCCGTTAACGTTAGACTGTGAAACCATTAGCCGAGCTAACTAATTCTGACGCGGGCGTCATGAAGACCCTTTCCACGCCCCGCGGCATGGGAATCGACGCGATTTCTCCGGCGGCCGGAGGGCTGGCGGAGACCTGCGCCGGTCTGCTGCTGGACACCGTCCCACTGCTGATGCGGTCGCTGCACGAGGTGATTCATAAGACCTCCGACCCCGAACTGTCAGTGCCGCAGTTCCGCTCCCTCATGTTCGTTCGCCGCCACGAGGGGCCGAGCCTGTCGATGCTGGCGGAGCATCTGGGTCTGCGGCTGGCTTCCACCTCCAAATTGGTGGAGCATCTGGTGCAGCGGCGGCTGCTCGGGCGGGCCCATGATGCGGCGGACCGCCGCCGCGTGGTCCTGCGGCTGACGCCCCGCGGCGAAGCGATCCTGCAGGAAGCCCACCTGTTGGCCAGACAGCGTCTCTCCGGCGTGCTGGGAAATCTCGAGGGCGAGGAACTGGTGACTTTGCGGGCGGGCTTGGGGATGTTGCAGGCATCTTTTCTCCCGCCGGGCGAATGGCCCCGGGGGGCGGCGGCAACGAATGAGCTGTTGATCAATCAAGTGAGGCACGTATGAAGTTTCTGGCGGTATTGCTGGCGGTGGTGGTTCTGGTGGGTGGGGGGGCCATGTTCTGGTACATGCACAATCAGGCCGCCAGTGGCGATCCCCTGGCCAACCTGTCGACCGCCAAAGTGGAACGCGGCGATTTGATCCTGAGCGTCGGCACGAACGGGGTGGTGTCGAGCAACAAGGACGTTGACATCAAGGTTCGGGCGAGCGGCGAGATCATCAAGCTGCCGGTGGATGTCAGCCAGGAGGTGCAGGAGGGGCAACTTCTGATGCAGCTGGACACAAAGGACCAGGAGCCGGCGCTCAAGCAGGCGCAGGCCCAGGTGGATGCGGACAGGGCCCGGGTGACCAGCGCCCAGCTCAACGCCGAACTGGCGCAAATGACGTTGAAGACCAACGAGATCCGGGCGAAGGCAAATCTCCAGAGCGCGCAGGCGCGTGCCAACGATGCCAAGAGCAAGGCCGAACGGACGCAGGTGCTTTTTGAGAAGCAGCTGGCCAGCCAGGAGGATCTCGAAACTGCCCAGACCGCCAGCGCTCAGGCCGCGTCGGACGTCGCTCTGGCGCAGGCATCGATTGCAGAGCTCGACCAGCAGCGCGTGACCGTGGACGTGCGCAAACAGGACATTGAAACCGCAAAGGCCGCCCTGGTTCAGGACCAGGCCCGCCTCGACCTCCAGCAACAGGCCATGGATTACACCGAGGTGAAATCCCCGATCAGCGGCACGGTCTCGGGCCTCACGGTGCAGATCGGCAACATCGTGCAGTCCTCGATCTCCAATGTCTCCGGCGGCACGGCCGTGATGACGATCTCCGACCTCAGCCACATCTTCGTGCTGGCGAGCGTGGACGAAAGTGATGTGGGATCGGTGCGTCTGGATCAGGCGGTGCGGATCACCAGCGACTCCTTTCCCGGCGTGGATTTCACCGGCAAGGTCGTGCGCATCGCCACCAAGGGCGTCAACGCCAGCAATGTCGTGACCTTCGAAGTGAAAATTGAAGTGACCAGCTCGAACAAGCGGCTGCTGCGTCCGGTGATGACCACGAACGTGGAGATCATCGCGGCGGAAAAAGACAATGTCCTGACGATCCCGATGCAGGCTTTCACCCGCAAGAAAGTCGAACAGACCGCGGACGCCGGTACGGCTGCCCCAGCCACCGCGCCGGCGGCCACGGAAGCGTCTGCGGCCGGCAGCGGGCAGCGCGGCGGGCGTGCCCTGGGGGGCCGCCCGCAGTGGGGCACCGGGATCGTTGTGAAGCCCGATGGCACGGAAGAAACACGCGACGTGGAGGTGGGGATGAATGATCGAGTCTCTTATGAAGTGCTGCCGGGGTCTTCACTGGTGGAAGGCGACACCGTTTTGTTGAACAAGTCGACGGACTCCAAGTGGCGCAACGACAGCACGGGCGGCCGCGGCGGGGCAAACCAGATGATGCGCGGCCTCGGCCGCCGGTAAGGAAGTGACCATGCGAAACGACAACAGCGCCCTGCTTCGCGCCACCGATCTGGTGAAGACCTATGTGCTCGGCGACAACATCGTCAACGCCCTCAACGGCGTGAGCATCGCGATTCACGAAGGCGAGATGGTCGCAATCCGCGGCCCGTCGGGCTCGGGCAAAAGCACGTTGATGAACATCCTGGGCTGCCTCGATCGACCGACCTCGGGCACTTACGTCCTCGCTGGGGACGACGTCAGCCGCATGGGCGACAACGCCCTGGCCGAGGCGCGTAACCGCAAGATCGGCTTCGTCTTTCAGACGTTCAACCTGCTGCCGCGGATGAACGCCCTGGAGAACGCCGAGCTGCCGCTGTTGTATGGCGGGGCTTCCAACGCCAAGAAAAAGAGCAGGGAAGCGCTTACGCGGGTGGGCCTTGGGGAGCGTGTCCATCACCTGCCCAACCAGCTCTCGGGCGGTCAGCGGCAACGTGTGGCGATCGCCCGCGCGATCGTGACAAACCCCGCGATCATCCTGGCGGACGAACCGACCGGGGCACTGGACACGCGGACGGGCGAGGAGATCCTCGACCTCTTCAAGAAGCTCAATGCCGAGGGAAGCACGATCATCATCGTGACCCACGACCTCAAAGTCGCGGAGCACTGCCAGCGCGAGATTTACCTGCGCGACGGAAAAATCGTACCCAGTGAAATGCGGCGCCTCGCTCCGACGGAACCGATGGCTCAAGCGACTGTGGAAAAGGGAGCCTGAACCATGCTGCTATGGACCACCATTCGAAGCGCCCTCAAGAGCCTCTGGGCGAACAAGTTGCGGTCGATCCTGGCGATGCTGGGCATCATCATCGGCGTGGGGGCGGTGATCGCGATGATCGCCATGGGTGCTGGAGCACAGCAGCAGGTGGTCTCCCAGATTGAGGCCATGGGAACCAACCTTCTGCTGGTGCAGCCGCAGTACAAGCGGGACGCCGGGGTGACTTCGGGAACGATGCAGAAGCTGACACTGGACGACGCCCTGGCAATCGCCAAACTTCCCGGCGTTGCGGCCGTGGCACCGGTGGTCAACAAGAGCACCCAGGTGAAGTATGAGAACAAGAACAATCCCGAAAGCATCCAGGGCACGGCCCCGACCTACCTCGAGATCCGCAATTTCGAGATCGCCAAGGGGCGGATGTTCACCGAAGAAGAAGCGGACGGCCTGTCGCGCGTGGCGGTGCTGGGGCCGGTGGCGGTGGACAATCTCTTCCAGGGCGTCGAGCCACTGGGCAAGCAAATTAAAATTCAGGGCATCAACTTCACCGTCATCGGCGTGACGAAGGCCAAAGGCGGCGAGGGTTGGTTCAATCCCGACGACCAGGTTTTCGTGCCCTACACGACGGCCATGAAGATTCTTTTTGGCCTGGACTCGCTGCGGGAGATCGACATTCTCGCCAAGGAAGGCGTCGATTTGGGGCAGTTGTCGGGCCAGCCGCCTTCGATCGGCGGCGGTGGGCCGCGGGATCGCAACGCCGGCCCCATGGTGGCCACCGAAGCGCCTCCCCCGCCCGATTCGGTCACAGCGCTTTTGCGGAAGCGGCACCGGATTCAGGCCGACCAGTCGGATGATTTTCGCATCCAGAACCAGAACGACATCATTGAAAAGCGCTCCGCCTTCATCTGGACGTTCCGCGTGCTGCTGTTTTCCATTGCGTCGATCTCGCTGCTGGTGGGGGGCATCGGCATCATGAACATCATGTTGGTGTCGGTGACGGAGCGGACGCGTGAGATCGGCACCCGTAAAGCCATCGGTGCCAAAGGCCGCGATATTCTGATGCAGTTCCTCGTGGAATCGATGGTGATGTCGGGGCTTGGCGGAGCGCTCGGCGCCGCGGCGGGCGTGGGCATGGCCAAGTTGATCCCCCTGGTCCCGATCTTCTCAAGCTTCACGACCATCGTGCAGCCGGTGATCGTGACGATCTCGATTGTGTTTGCGGCCTGCGTCGGTATCTTCTTTGGGCTGTACCCCGCGTATCGTGCGAGCAAACTGGATCCTATCGACGCGTTGCGCTACGAATGAGCGCGATCGCGGGGTTGGGGGTCGTGGTGACAGACTGGTGAACGAAAACCCTCCGGAGATTTTTGAGTGAATTGGCGACTCGCGGTGTTGGGGCTGGCGGTGGGCATGGCTGGTTGTTCTTACCTGAACGTGGGTCCGGAGCCGTCCAACCGCGTGGGCGTGCTGCCGGGCGGCTCGCGCCTGCTGACCGACGCCGGCCTGAGCGCCGTGACGCCGACGGCCGGCGGGGCGACGGCCATGACGCTTCCGGGCGATGGTGACCTGCCCTCGACGATGCCCGCGGCGACACAGCCCACGACGACGCAGCCGGCGACGGGGGCGGCGGCGACCAACCCGGCGCTGTCGCCGGGGCTGGGCAACGGTGCCACGCTGACGCCGGCCGTGGGGCACGTGGCGGTTCCCGCGGAGCTGACGGTGCAGGGTGCGATCCTCGTAGGCTTGCAGAAGAACATCGCGCTGCTCGTAC
>CALCHA010000005.1 GCA_937901265.1 uncultured Phycisphaerales bacterium | reverse complement strand
ACCCATGTCGCGGGCACCTCCACCTTCATTGATGACGTGCCCCCTCGAACCGATGAAGTCTTTCTCGATATCTTCGCCAGCCCCGTGGCCCACGGTCGGCTCAAAGCGCTGCATCTCGAGGCCGCGCGGGCCCACCCGGGAGTGCTCGCCCTCCTGACCGCTGCCGACGTGCCCGGAGACAACCACTTCGGCCCGATCATCAAAGACGAGCACCTGCTGGCCGCGGACGAGGTCCACTTCGTGGGCGATCCGATCGTGCTTGTCGTGGCCGCAACCCGCAAGGCCGCCGCCGATGGACGGGCGCTGATCACCGCGGAAATCGAGCCGCTCCCGCCGATCT
Organism: uncultured Phycisphaerales bacterium; assembly: GCA_937901265.1. Taxonomy (GTDB): domain Bacteria; phylum Planctomycetota; class Phycisphaerae; order WQYP01; family WQYP01; genus CALCHA01. The sequence goes on along the minus strand of CALCHA010000005.1, from coordinate 4,010 downwards.
TTACCATCGACCAGGCGATCGCGGCGAAAAGTTTCATCGGGCCAGAGCGCGTCATTGAGACGGGCGATGTCGCCGGTGCCCTCGCCGCCGCGGAACATCACCTCCAAGGCACGCTGACCATGGGCGGGCAGGAGCATTTTTATCTGGAGTCGCAGGCGGCGATTGCCTACCCGGGAGAATCGGGGGAGATGCAGGTGCTCTCGTCGACCCAGCATCCGACCGAGGTGCAGTCCGTCGTTGCGGAGATTCTCGGCGTGCCCTTCAATCACGTCACCGTGACCTGCCGCCGCATGGGGGGTGGTTTCGGCGGCAAGGAGACCCAGGCCGCGGGCCCCGCGGCGCTGGCGGCGCTGGCGGCGGCGAAACTGCGGCGGCCGGCGCGGATCGTCCTCGACCGCGACAGCGACATGGCCATGACCGGCAAACGCCATCCCTTCAAGGCGTTCTACCAGGTCGGCTTCTCCAGCGACGGAAAGATCACCGCGCTCGCCCTCGATCTGTTTTCCGATGGCGGTTGCACCGCGGACCTTTCGCCCTCCGTGCTGGAGCGCGCCATGCTGCACTCCGACAACGCCTACTTCCTTCCCAACGCACGCATCACCGGACGCGTCTGCCGAACCCATCTGCCCTCCAATACCGCATTCCGCGGCTTCGGCGGGCCGCAGGGAGTCGCCGCCAAGGAGAATATCCTCGAAGAGGTCGCGATCTATCTGCAGCGCGACGCCCTTGATGTGCGGGCCGCCAACCTCTACGGCGTCGGCGAACGCGACGTGACCCCCTATGGCCAGCGCGTCGAAAACAATGTCCTGCCCCCGCTCATCGCCCAGCTCCGCCAGACCTCCGCCTATGACCGCCGGCGACGGGAAATCGCCGCCTTCAACGCCCAGTCCACCTCCCACCTCCGCGGCCTGGCCATGACCCCCGTGAAGTTCGGCATCTCCTTCACCAAGAAAACCCTCAACCAGGCCAATGCCCTCGTCAATATCTACACCGACGGCTCGGTCATGGTCACCACCGGGGCCACCGAGATGGGCCAGGGCGTCTACACGCGCATTCGCCAACTTGTGGCCGACGATCTCGGCGTGCCCTTTGATCGCGTTCGCATCGGCGCAACCGCCACCGACAAAAACCACAACACCTCCCCCACCGCCGCTTCCTCCGGCACCGACCTCAACGGTGCCGCGGCGCTCGATGCCACCGGTCGCCTGCGCGAGCGCCTCGCCGCCTTTGCCGCTCCCCTGCTCAACACCACGCCGCAGCAGTTGCGCTTCGCTGACAACTTCGTCAGCCAGCGCGACAACCCATCCAACCGTATCGCCTTCCCCGACCTCGTCTGCGCCGCCTACATCGAGCGAATCAACCTGGGGGAGCGTGGCTTTTACATCATCCCCGGTGTCCATTTCGATCGCGACACCGGCAAGGGCCACCCCTTTCTCTATTACACCAACGGGGCGGCCGCCGCGGAGGTGCTCATCGACCGCTTCACCGGCGAGCTTGCGGTCGCGCGCGTCGATCTGCTGATGGACGCCGGCGTCCCCATCAATCCCGGCATCGACCGCGGGCAGATCGTCGGCGGCTTCGTGCAGGGCATGGGCTGGGTGACGACCGAGGAATTGATGTGGGATGCCACCGGCCGCCTGCTCTCCCATTCGCCGACGACCTACAAAATTCCCAACGTCTCCGACCTGCCGGAGATCTTCAACGTCGCCTTCTTTGAGAACGCCAACAACGCGATCAGCCTCAAACGCAGCAAGGCCCTCGGCGAACCGCCGCTGCTGCTCGGCCTGTCGGTGTGGGCGGCTGTGAAAAATGCACTGGCATACGCCGGAGCGGGCCGCATACCGCCGCTGCAACTGCCCGCAACCAACGAGCACATCCTGATGACGCTGACGGCGCTGGAACGCGCAGCTGCGGCGAACGCGCGGGTCGCCGGCGCCGCACGCTGAGTCGCGGCGCTCCGAATCGCCGCGTCATTCGAAAAGAGCGGTCAGGCGGAACTGCGCCGCGTCGAACAGCCCGCGGTCCGAAAGTTTAAGGGCGGGGATCACCAGCAACGCCATGAACGAAAGCGTCATGAATGGGGCCGTCAGTGTGCTGCCCAGCGTGTGGGTGGCCATCTGCTGCAGCCGGGAATAGGCGGCGACCACTTCCTCCGCGGGCGCGGCCGACATGAGCCCGGCGACCGGCAGCGGCAGCGTTTCGTCTCGCCGGCCGTCCGTCGCGGCAAGCCCCCCCTGGTTGCCGATGACCAGGTTGACCGCGCGGGCCAGCGCCTCATCCGACGCACCCACCGCCACGAGATTGTGCGAATCGTGCGCCACCGACGACGCGATCGCCCCACGCTTCAAACCAAAACCACGAATGAACGCCACCGCCACCGGGGCGTCGGCCACATACCGATTGACGATGGCGATTTTCAGCAGATCCCGCGAAGGGTCGGCAATCGCGCAACCCTCTCTGACCGTCGGCACCTCCGAGAGATGCCGCGTGAGCAGCTGCCCCTCCAACGCCTCGATCACCCGCATCCGCTCGCCGCCGGCGCGGATGCCAAAGTCCCCCGCCACCCGCGGCCGGGCGACAAACCGGTTCGGTGCGGCGGCTGGTTGGTGCGCGATGCGCAGCCCGCCATCGTAAACCGTCTGCCCGGCGATCACCATGCGGCGAATGTGCGGCCGGGAAAAATCCGCGAGCGAATCGGTTTCGATAAAGTCCGCGGAATCGCCCACGCGCAGCAAACCGACCGGCAGCCCGTAGTGCTCCACCGGATTCACGCAGGCCGCACGCAGAATATTCTTCAGCGGGATGGCCGCGGCCAGCGCGCGGTTGACCAGCAGGTTGATGTGGCCCAGCGCCAGATCATCCGGATGCTTGTCGTCGCTGCACAGCATCACACGCTGCGGATGCGTGACCAGCAGGCCCCGCAGCGCATCAAAATTTTTGGCGGCCGACCCCTCGCGAATCAGAATGTGCGCCCCGCACCTGATCTTGTCCAAAGCCTCCTCCATCGCCACGCATTCGTGATCCGTGCGGATCCCGGTCTCTGCCGAAAAATAGCGCGCGGCCGCCTGCCCGCTCAGCGCCGGGGCGTGCCCGTCGATGGGCAGATGGCGCCGCCGCGCCGCCGCGAGCTTGGCCAGCAGCGCGGCATCGCCCGCCAGCACGCCCGGAAAATTCATCACCTCCGAGAGATACTTGCATTCACCCCTGGCAAAAAGCGCCTCCACATCCGCGGCCGTCACCGCCGCACCAGCGGTCTCGAAGGCCGTCGCCGGCACGCAGGGCGGTGCCCCCCACCAGAACGTAAAAGGCACCCCGCGCGCGTTCTCCGCCATGTACCGAACCCCCGCCACCCCCAGCACGTTCGCGATTTCGTGAGGATCCGACACCGTCGCCACCGTGCCTTGCGCGACCGCCAGCCGCGCGAACGAGCGCGGCACCAGCATCGGCGATTCGATGTGCACATGCGCATCGATGAAGCCCGGCAGAATGAACGTGGAAAATGGGCCCGCGCCGCGGGTGATGGCGGCGATGCGGCCATCCTCCACGAGGAGCGTGCCGGGCTGCTGCTCGCCGGTGAAGGGGGAAACGAGGTTGGCGGAAATTTCCATGCACTCCCTTCAGCGGAACCCACAAACCCCCGCTCCCACGCGCGGCCTCATTGTACCCCTGCACCGGCACCGCGCCCCGCCCGGACGCGCCTGTCCCCAATCGCATCGCCCCGCGCCCCGCCCCTCAAAACCCCGCCACCAATGGGCACCCCTCCCCGCCGCTCACCATAATTCAACCTACGGCCCACGGTTAAGGAATTCCGCCCAAATGGGGCCAAGGATTTCGGGGGCTTCTTCGTGAGGCATGTGCGCCAGCATGGGATGCGGGTCGTAGGTCGCCCGGGGCAGGTCGTTGGCCAGTCGGCGGCCCGCCCCCGGAAACAGCAGCGGATCCTTTTCGCCAAACGAAATCAGCGTGGGCTGCTGCAGTTCCTTCAGGCGAGGGACGTGGCGGGCGGCGGC
>CALCHA010000004.1 GCA_937901265.1 uncultured Phycisphaerales bacterium | reverse complement strand
AGAATCCGGCGAAGACAGCAAAACCAAGGTGGGGCGAGTCCTTCGAGCCTGGCGGACTACAAGTCTGCCGCCTCGTCGTAGGCCGTGACGGCAGGCGCCCCTTCCCCTTCGATTGCGTAGTTGAGGTACGTAAACTGTTACGAAGGCAGCACCCAAAAAAAACGGCAAATGCTTGAGGACTTTACGACCGAGGAACTCGACCTCGGGGAGGCGGCGGGGGATCTGGCATTTCACACAATACCGCTGGCGCTGATCGATCCGGATTTTGCGAAGCGGCAGTTGATCCTGCTGCTGCGCGAGTGGTACATGCACCCCAACGGGCAGTTGCCGGCCTATGAATGGGCATTTGGCGACGTGAATCCTCCGGTGCATGCGTGGGCGGCGTTGCGCGTCTTTCGCATCGAACGCAAGGCGACCGGAAAGGGGGATGTGCTCTTCCTGGAACGCGTGTTTCAAAAGCTGCTGATCAACTTCACCTGGTGGGTGAACCGCAAGGACCATCAGGGGCGGAACATCTTTCAAGGGGGCTTCCTCGGGCTGGACAACATCGGCCTCTTCGATCGAAGTTCGCGGCTGCCCAGCGGGGCCTATCTGGATCAATCCGATGGAACGGCGTGGATGGCCATGTTCTGCCTCAACATGCTGGCCATCGCCATCGAGCTGGCGCGAGAGGACAAGGCTTACGAGGATGTGGCAACCAAGTTCCTGGAGCACTTTTTCTACATTGCCCACGCGATGAACGATCGGCCCGAGAGCCCCGGCGATGATGGAAACGACCTGTGGGACGACGATGACGGGTTCTACTACGATGTCATGCACAAGAGCGATGGGGAACACCTGTTTCTGAAGGTACGCTCGATGGTCGGGCTGATTCCCTTGCTGGCGGTCGAGACGATGGACGAGGAAGTCCTGCACAAGCTGCCCCAGTTTGCCCGGCGGCTGAAGTGGTTCATGACCAACCGCCCCGACATGGTGGCCCAGGTGGCGTCGGTGACCACGGTGGGGCAGCTGAACCGCCGTCTTTTTTCAATCGTGGACGCGGACCGGCTGCGGGCGATCTTGAAGCGCATGCTCGACGAGCAGGAGTTTCTGTCGCCGCACGGGTTGCGGAGTGTGTCCCGCTATCACCTGAAGCATCCGGCGCAGGTGGAGCTGGAAGGGGTCACTTATTCGGCGGACTATGAGCCAGCGGAATCAACGACGTCGCTCTTCGGCGGCAACTCCAACTGGCGCGGCCCGGTGTGGTTTCCGCTGAATTACCTGATCATCGAGGCCCTGCAGAAGTTCGATTATTACTATGGCTCGCAGATGGTGGTGGAGTGTCCTACCGGGAGCGGCCAGGAGAAGACCCTGTGGGAGGTGGGCACGGAGCTGTCGCAGCGGCTGATCAGCCTCTTCACGCGCGATGGCGAGGGGCGGCGGCCGGTCTTCGGGGGGAACGAGACCTTTCAAGGCGATGCCCACTGGAAGGATTTGATCATCTTCAGCGAGTACTTCCATGGAGACAACGGCGCGGGCCTGGGGGCGATGCACCAGACCGGATGGACAGCGCTGGTGGCGAAACTGATCCAGCAGAGCGCGGGGAAGCGCTCGGGAACGCCATGAGCGGGCGCGACGAATGTGTGAACCGGCGGCAGGCGCCGGGGCAATCGACAAGCAGGCGGGGATGGCTTAGGATGCGCGGGCTGTGAGCGGCGGGGCCGCGGAATTGAACTTTTGTGCAATCGGGCATGTAAAAAGCTATGACGCATATTCGTGGCATACCGGTCACCCTGCTGATATTGCTGGCAATTCTGAGTACCGGGGCGGCGTTTCTGCCAAAGGAATACCTGCCCTGGGCGCTGCTGCTTTTGCCGATGATCGGGGTGATTGCCGGGACCATGCTGCCCAAGCGGGTTCGCGGAAAGACCTGGGGCCTGGCGGTCTCCGCCAGCACGCTGTTCACCGCCATATCCATGGCGTTTCAGTATGACTGGAAAACCGGGGGGATGCAGTACCAGATCCACCTGCCCGCCATGCCCGGCATCCCCTGGCGACTCTCCTTCGGCGTGGATCAGATTTCCATGATGCTCGTGCTCCTGACGGCCTCGCTGCACCCGCTGGCAGTGACCGCCTCCTTGCGCTCGATTCACGTCCGTTCGCGACAACATTACGCGTGGATGAATTTTCTGCTGGTCACGATGGCCGGCACCTTCATGGCCACGGACCTGCTGGCGTTTTACGTCTTTTTTGAAGCCTCGCTGATTCCACTCTTTTTCATTGTCGGGATGTGGGGCGGCAAAGAACGCAAGCGGGCGGCAAGCAAGCTGTTTCTCTACACCTTCTTCGGCTCCATTTTCATGCTGGTGGGGATCCTGTATGCCGGCAACGCGGCAGGATCGTTTGATCTGCCCACCGTGGTCCACTGGGCGCAGCACACCGCCAGCAGCAAGGAACGCTTCTGGGTATTGATGGGCCTGCTGGCGGCCTTCGGCGTGAAGACGCCCCTGTTCCCGCTGCACACCTGGTTGCCCCTTGCCCACACCGAGGCACCCACCGCCGGCTCCGTCGATCTGGCGGCGCTGGTCCTGAAGCTCGGGACCTATGGACTCCTCCGGATTGCCTTGCCCATCGGCCTGATCACGACCACTGGCCAGGTGCTGTTTCC
>CALCHA010000003.1 GCA_937901265.1 uncultured Phycisphaerales bacterium | reverse complement strand
GATGCTCACCGGGTTGCTGGCGCTGCTCGCGGATCGGGTGAATCCGGCGCTGCGGATCTGGGTGGAGCCCCAGGAGGTGGGCTATTTTGTGAAGGGGGCCTCGGGCGAGGTGTGGATGGACTTGGCCGGCAAGCGGCAGGCGATCGGCGTGGTGGGGCTCTTCACCGCGGAACTGCAGAAGCGCTATGACCTGCGCGGGGCGGCGGCGGGGCTGGAGGTGAGCTGGGACGCACTGATTGGAGCCTACGAGCCGGTGCGGCGGGCCAGGGCGGTGCCGCGGTATCCGGGGGTGACGCGGGATTTGAGCGTCGTCGTGGAGGAAGGCGTGCGGTGGCGCGAGGTGGAGGGGGCCATCGTCGCGGCGAAGCTGCAGTCGCTGGAGAAAGTGGGGTTTGTCACGACGTTCCGCGGCAAGGGGGTGGAGGCGGGTAAAAAGTCGCTGACGCTGACCCTGGAATTCCGCGAGGCGGGGCGGACGCTGACCAACGAGGAAGTGGATGGAGAGGTCAAGCGCGCGGTCGAGCTGTTGGCGTCGCAGTTTCAGGCGACGTTGCGGGCGTGAGGGGTCATCCTGCGGCGGCCAGCGCGGCAGCGCGAACGAAGTCGGAGATTCCGTCGCAACCCTTGCGCTTGGCGGCGGTTTCGAGAGCCAGTCGTTCCTCGGCGGTCAGTCGCACATTCACCTGCTCCGTGCGCAGCCTCGCGGACGCGGGAGGCGGGGGCATCTGCCCCTGTTCGAGCATGGCGGCGACGACGGTGACGAAGGTCTCGCGCACGTTGGCGATGCACGCCTCGGGGGTCGAGCCATCGTTCATGGCGTGAGGAAGTTCGACGCCGCGGCCATACCATTCACCCTCTTCATGCCACAGCACAAACTGGTAATCTCGGGCGATGGTTCGCGCACGGGCGAGGGTGGTGGGGGCAAAGGGGCGGCGCGGGTCGAGCGGGGGCTTAATGCTGGTCTTGCGGCGGCGGGGAGAGGAGCTTTTCGATCTGACGGAAGTAGACATGTTTGACCTGGTTGTGATGAACGGGGACGGGGAAGATGCGGTCGCCATCGGTGAAGACATGATGGGAGCCGCGGATGCGCAACAACCACCAGCCCTGGTCGCGAAACATTCGGGAGACGATCGCATAACGAACCTGACTGGGCAGACGAAGTATATCCAAGGATAGGCGGAAAGACCAGATAAGAACCAAATCGAGAACCGCGCGACTTCATCGGTGCAGATGGTCGAAGGTGACAGCCAGGATGTCGTAGACCGCGTGCGCACCGACCACAATCCCAAAGCCGCGGTAAATGAAGATGCCGGCGAGATAGATGCCCATCGCCGTGCGGAAAAGAAAGGGCCCCATGGCGAAGGCCTCATTGCCGAGGTAGTGGTAGGCCGAGAACGCGACGGCAGAAGTGATCAGGATGAGGGGGATGGCGGTCTGGGCTTTGAGTTCAAAAATATCGACGAGCAGGATGTTCAGCAGAATGATGGCGATGAGGCGGAAGAGGAGTTCCTCGTAGATGCCGGCGCCGACGGAGAGGACGACTTCGGTTTGCCAGGGGAGGTCGCCGGGGTGGAGTGGCGGCGCGGCGGCGGCGGCCTGCGGGGGCGTGTAGCGGACGAGCGCAAGGCCGATGACGAAGATGGGGATGGCCCAGAGGAGGGATTCCGCGGCCATTCCGGCATAGAGAGGGGGCTGAAACTCCCACTTGTCTTTGCGTGCGAGGTGCCAACCGATGAGGATGGCGACGACGGCCAGGGCGGGGAGGATGTTGCCGGCGGCGCCGAAGAGGCCGAAGAATTTGGTGAGCAGGACGAAGGCGACGACGTTGGGCGGGGCCTGGTCTGGCGCGGTGATCCAGGGGGGATGGATGACGGTGGCGATCTGGTAGAAGAGCAGGAGCGGGGTGATGAAGATGAGGGACTGCAGGGGCCAGTGGGTGCGGTGGGCGTAGGTCTTGCCGGAGCCAATCTGGAGCCATTCGGTGC
>CALCHA010000002.1 GCA_937901265.1 uncultured Phycisphaerales bacterium | reverse complement strand
GTCCGCACGCTGGTTCTCGAAAACAAACTCCAAAGCGCCTCCATCCCCGCCAGTGGCCCCCATGGCCGCCTGACCAAGGAGGACATCCTCTCCTTCCTCGAACGGCAATCCACCCCCACGCCCGATGCCACCGCCGCCGCCAATGCCACCCGCCAGCAATCCTCCGGCGGGGCCATCTCTTCCCCCGGCACCACCAGCGTCCCCGCCCGCACCAAAACGGAAACGCCCGCGCTGCCGGCCCGCGCCCTTGCCGCCGATGAAGAACGCGAGGAAATGACCAAGCTCCGGCAGACCATCGCCCGCCGCCTGGTCGAGTCCCAGCACACCACCGCCTCGCTCACCACCTACAACGAAGTCGACATGTCCGCGATCATGGCCCTTCGCGAAAAATACAAATCTGATTTTGAAAAGACCTATGGCATCGGCCTGGGGTTCATGTCCTTCTTTGCCAAAGCCGTCATCTCCGCCCTCCGCCAGGTGCCGCAGGTCAACTACTCGATCGACGGCAACACCCTCATCAAACGCAAAAATGTCCACCTCGGCGTCGCCGTCTCCACCGAGCGAGGCCTCATGGTCCCGGTCATCAAAAACGCCCAGGACCTCTCCATGGCCAAAATCGAATCCGAAATCAAACGCCTCGCCCTCAAAGCTCGCGACGGAAAAATCGCCATCGACGATATGACCGGCGGCACCTTCACCCTCACCAACGGCGGCACGTTTGGCTCGCTGCTCTCCACCCCGATCCTCAACCCGCCCCAGTCGGGCATCCTCGGTATGCACAAAATCGAAAAACGCGCCGTCGTCGTCACCGAAGCGGGCAAAGACGCCATCGTCATCCGCCCCATGATGTACCTCGCGCTCACCTACGACCACCGCGTCATCGACGGCAAGCAGTCGGTCACCTTCCTCGTCAAAGTCAAAGAAGCTCTCGAGGACCCCGCCCGCATGCTGCTGGAAATGTGACACCCACCCCCGACATCCCCATCAAGCCCAGGAATGACCCTTCCTGGGTTTTTTATGCGCCCTGGGGAAAAGGGTGTTCAGGGCGTCGGCGACAAGGTGTGACGCCGCGCTTCGAGCAATTGCTTGAGCCGGCGCAGCGCCCGCGATTCCAGCTGCCGGACGCGCGCCTTGGTGATGCCCATCTTCGAGGAAATTTGCGCCAGCGACAGCGCCGGCGTCTTCTCATCCAGCCCGTAATGCTGCGTGAGCAGTTCGCGCTCGCGCGTCGGCAGCTCGGTGATGACGCTCCGCAGATCGGAGTGCAACGCCGCCGCGTCAAGGCGGTCGGCGGGATGGTTTGCATCCGCGGGTGAATTCAGCGTGCTCAGCAAATCTTCCTGCCCCGTCACCAGCGATGCGTCGCGCCGGGTGAGGCCATCCGCCCGGTCGCGCGCAAAATTTTTCATGATCGCATAGGACGCATAGGTGGAAAACCGCGCGTGCGCCCGCGCCGGAACGGTCGCGTCCGTCGGTGTATTGCCCGCGCGGGCAAAATCATACTTCTCCGCCGCCCGCATCAGCCATACCGCCGCGTCCGACACCAGCTCGATCAGAGGCCGATCCGCTCGCTGGTGCTTCCGCGCGACGTGCACCGCCACCCGCAGGTTCGATTGCACGATCTGGTTCTTCACATCGTTGGCCTGCGCCAGCAGCCCTTCAATCTCCGCCAGCTCCGGCGGCGTCGCCGCCTCCGGGTCCAGCGCCGCCTGCAGCTTCGCCGCCTTGGCCTTGAGATAATTCATGCGGCGAAAGGCATCCATTTCGATCTCGTGGGGCATCACCGGCTGGCGGAAAATGTCCGACAGAAAGGCCGGCAGATCGCGCGGCGTCCGCGCCATGTACACGTCCTTGGCCGACGCATTGGTTCCCGAGAGCACCGTGGCCTGCGCCCGCGCCAACGCCTCCGCCGGCAGCAACTCCAGCAGAATGTGATCCGCTTCGGGATGCTCGAACAACGCGTTGGACACATACTCGATCGGCTGCGCCTTGAGCCGCGCTGCCCGCTCCTGCGTCACCACCCGGAAAATGGAGGTCCGCGTGCGGCAGAAACGCTGCGCGATGCAGTCCACCGGCGTGCCATTGTCAAAGGAGGCCACGATCGCGTGGCGGTCCACCGGCCGAATGGAGTTGGCGCTCTCGCCATTGAGGAAAATGGCCGTCTCAGGGTGCGACCGGTCGTGGTTGCGAATGGTGTAGCGCACGGTCTCCGGCGAGCGGTTGAGCTTGCGCGCGATCCGCCGGGAAATGTCCTTGAGGCAGCACTGACAGCGCGCCGCCAGCCGCGTGGCCATCCGGACGATCTGCGCCTTCTCCTCCTCCGAGAGCTGCTTGAACGTCGCCGACCGCGCGACCCGCTCCTTATTATCCTCAGCAAACCGCTTTACGGCGGATTCCAGAAAGCCCAGTCGCCGCCGGCCATCCGCATACAAATAACGCATGGCCACAAGCCCCTGCTTGCGCCACCGCGGGATCGTCTTGGAGGAGACCGAAAACTTGCGCGTGACTTCCTCCAGCAGCAGGATCCCCCCCTCCTCTGCCGCACACGCCGCCAGCGCTTCTTCAATCCGAATCGCCAGCGTGTCGGAAAGAAATTCGATCAGCGTCGACAAGTCCGCCAGCAGCGTCTTGCCCGACAAGGTATGGTCCGAATGGTCCCGCGGCTGGAACCCGGTGATCCGGAAATGAATAAAGTCCCACGGGTAGGTCTTGAGCCCATCGATCAGGGGCAATAGCTCGGCCGCGGCGCGGAGCTGCTCCCGGCGCTTTTCCGCCGGCGAATAGGTGAGCTGCGAAGCCAGCTCCAGCAGTTTGTCATCGCGCCAGAGTGCCATGTTCAACGCCTGTGCAAGACCGCCTCAATTGTAGTCGATCGCCAGGGGCAGGACACCACCAAAAGCGCAAGGATTTACCGCGCTTTCGGCGACCCGTCAGTCATGTACGATTTTTTCCCAGCCGCTCCCGGGCCCCAGCTTTTCCACCGCCGCGTTCTCCGCGAAGTAGCTGCAGTGTCCGCACGTGGCGCAGATCACCGCTTCAATCTTCGGCGTGTAGGAAAAATTGCCCAGCCCCTTGAGAAGGCTGACGCCGGTGGCACCGCCCGAATCGAGGCGTCGGGTGAAAAGCTCCCCGCCGCCACAGTTCGGACACGCTTTACGAAAATCAACGCTCATGCCGCCACGATAGCACGCCGCGAAAGAAAAATCTTCCCCCTTTCCGAACGTCGCGCTCGATCCGTTGAGCAGCGGCACAGCTCAGCCAGGATGCTGATAGACCCGCACGCCGTAGCGCTGCTCATACCCGGCGGCCTGCCAGACGC
>CALCHA010000001.1 GCA_937901265.1 uncultured Phycisphaerales bacterium | reverse complement strand
GGAGGGCGTTGAGGTGCTCGACGTTGAGGCCCATGTAGCAGGAGCCGCAGGAGATATCGTCGAGGTCATTCTCGTCATAGACGACGGGGGCCATGGCATCGCCGGGGAATTTCTGATTGACGCGGTCATACTGGCGGAGGGCGTCGGGGGGGACGCCCTTGGCGGCTTCCGCGCGGCGGAGGGCGAGGGCGTTGATCTGGTCGTTCAGGGCGGTGACCTTGTCGCCATGCTCCGCCTGGATTTTGGCGAGCAACTGGGTTTCGCTGGCGATGGCTTCCTTGAGAGCGGCGACGGATTTCTGCGCCGCCTCCACCTGCGCCATCTGTTCGAGGGTCGCGGTTTCGACCTTGGCGACTTCGGCCTTCTCGGCGGAGATGGTCACGAGAATGGCTGAGTATTCTTTGTTGGTCTTGGTGTTGGCCAGCGAGGCACGCATCTTGTCGATGTGCTCCTGGCGGCTTTTCATATCGAGTTCTTTTGCGGCGACGTCGGCTTGAAGCTTCTGGAGGGCGGTGTGCTGGGTGTCGTGATCTTTCTGGAGGGCATCGATTTTGTTTTGCTGGCGTTTCTGCTCGCGCTGGGCATTTTCGAGACCGGTGTGAAGCTGCTGCAGGTCTCGATCAATTCGGAACAGCGCCAGAAGCGCTGGAAGGGTTGCCGTGGCGGACATGCGGGGTTCCTCGTCAGCCGAGTGAAAACGGAAGTGTAGCAGGGGTGGCGCCTCATCGCCAGCGCGTTGGGGATGCGATGCGCGGCCACGCACCCTCATCAAGGGACGGAAACGTCCCTGGCCGAGAGTCCAGACGGAAACACGAAGGGATGAAGGACCGACGAAGTTCACGAAGAGGCTTGTCAGAGCTTGGTCAGGTTTCTCTGAAAGCGTTCCACGATTGGAGGGATGGTGGGACTGGGATCAACGCCTTTGTGGGCATTGTGGGTCCTTCCTGGGCTTCGTGTTCAGGTGTGGACTGTCGAAGGAAAACAGTTTCGTGCGCCGCGAGAACGTTCGCTCACGGCGCCCATAAAAGGTCGAGCCCCGGGGTTGGCCGGGGCTCGATGTGGAGGGATCGGTAAGCCGAATTCTGTGCCCTGTGCGGGCGGCGATCATTTATCTAGGAGCGCCCTTGCGGGCGCCCTCGAGCAACCTACCCGGAGCCTTTGTCCCGCCGCTTTCCTCACCCGGTGAAGGGCTTTGTACCGCCGGCGGATCTATTCCCTCGTGCACCTTCGCAGAGCGAAGGGGAGGGACGCGGCGCGGGTCGCGCCTTGGGCTCCCTATTTGGTCTTGCACCCGGTGGGGTTTTCCCTGCCAGCGCTGTCGCCAGCGCCGCGGTGCGCTCTTACCGCACCTTTTCACCCTTGCCTGATCCCTCTTGCGAGGGCCATCGGCGGTTCGTTCTCTGTGGCACTGTCCCGCGCCCTGCCTCTCCCTGCGGAGCGGCCGGACGGGTGGCTGTTAGCCACCACCGTACCCTGTGGTGTTCGGACTTTCCTCCCGGTCTTTCGACCCGGCGATCGCCTGATCCATCCGGGTGTATCCTACCAACAATCGGCGCGGTATGGGAATGGCCAAGGGGCGGGTACACTCGGCGGGCTTGCAGGGATGGCAAATCAAAAGGAACCAGCGGACATGCGGATCATTGCGTTGTTCAATCAAAAGGGCGGGGTGGGCAAAACGACGACGACGGCGAACCTCGGGGCGGCGCTGGCCGACGCCGGCAAGCGCGTGGTGCTCATCGATCTCGACCCGCAGGCCAACCTCACGACCCATCTGGGCATTGATCCCGATGCGGACAGCACGCTGGCGGCGAACACCTACCGGGTGCTCACCGACGGCATTCCGCTGGTCGAGGTGCTGCAGGACGTCGAGGGCTTCGAAGGCCGCCTGAAGGTGGCGCCGGCGGTCTCGGATCTGGCGGCGGCGGAGGTGGAACTGGTGAGCGTGGTGGGGCGCGAGACGCTGCTGCGGAAGATGGCCGCGGGGGTGAAGGCGGATTACGTGCTGATGGATTGTCCCCCGTCGCTGGGGCTCTTGTCGCTCAACGCGCTGGTCTATGCGACGGAGGTGATCGTGCCACTGCAGGCGCATTTTCTGGCGCTGCAGGGAATGGAGAAATTGTTCGACACGGTGGGGATGGTGCGGCAGGCGCTGAATCCGAAGCTGCACATCTCGGGGATTCTGTTCTGTCAGTATGAGTCGGCGGCGAAGCTCACGGGCGAGGTGACGGGCGAGGTGGAAACCTTCCTGGCGCAGGCCAGGGGAACGAGCCACCCGGCGGCGGAGGCGGTGGTGTTTCGCACGCATGTCCGGCGGAACATCAAGCTGGCGGAAGCGCCGAGCTTCGGGAAGAGCATTTTCGATTATGCGCCGACGAGCGCCGGGGCGGACGATTACGGAAACCTGGCGGCGGAGGTGGCGGAAATGGGGAAGGGAGGACACGCTAAAGCGTGAACTCCGGACGGGTTATTCAACCCGCGGCTTGCAGTTGTTCGAGGCAGGCGTTGGAGCGTTCCCAGAGGGAGTTTTCCTGGAAGACGGAAGGGGCGCCGGGGAGGAGGGCGTGGCGCTGGGTGTGGTGTTGCCAGTGGGCCTGGGCCTGTTCGAGGTGGTCGGCGGCGGCGAGGGCGAGCGCATCTTTGGCGGAGTTCGCCCCCCCACCGGGGAGCCTGGACCACTGGAGGAAGCGGACGAAGCCGGTGAAGAGGTGGGTGATGGCCCCGGCGAAGGAGCCGAGGCAGGCGAGGGAGTTGGCGAGGTCGCGGGCCTGGGACTTGTTGGGGAGTTCGGGGGCGGCGAGATCGAAGAGTTGGCGCAGGCGGTCGACGCCGGCGAGGGCGTCGGCCTTTTGGCGGCAGGCCTCCTCGGCGCGTTGCGGGCCGACGGCGGCGATGCCCTGGGCGGCGGACCAGAGGGCGTCGACGTCGAGCAGGTCGTCCTTGAGCCAGCTCCGGGCGTAGGGGGTGGTAAACGCCGCGGGGCCGGGGGCATCAACGTACAGCAGGTGGCGGACGATGTCAGCGGATTTGAGGAGCAGTTCCGAGAGCGCCGGCGTGGCGGGGGCGGATTGCGCGACGGAAAAAGTTCTGGAAATCCAGGTGGTGGCGATGTCGGCAGGCTCGGCGTCGGGCTTCTCATAGAGTGCCGCAAGGGCGTAGACGTTGGCGTCGATCCATTCCTCGCGCTGCACATAGGGCCCGCCCCAGCCGCCGCCGCGCGACCAGCCCCAGAGGGAAAAGCGGCGGTGAAATTCCGCCGGTCCCACGGCATGGGCGAGGTGCGCGAGGAGGCTTCCCCACGCCGGTGCCTGAAAGTTGGGAAAGGCGCCTTTGCCCTCGAACTCGCGTTCGCACTGGAACTCGATCCACTTGGGGCGGGCGTCGGCGAGGAGGCAGGGGTTGAAGGAGACCGGCGCGCGGTCACCGGCGGCACCGGGCGCGGCGAGCGGGGCGTGCCGAAAGTCGCCGCGGGTGAATTTGAAGGAGAAGGCGAGGTTGGGGGAATCGGGGACGCGTGCGGCGATGGCGCGATAGACGGCGGGGTCGTCGTGCATGTTGGGCAGGCCCGGGATGGCGGGTTGCCAGGCGCGGTGGATGTAGAGCTTGTCGAGCTCGGTGATGAGGACATCGTGCAGCGCTTCGATGAGGCGGACGAGTCGATCGGGCAGGGGCATCGCGCGGCAGGCGGGGCAGGCCGGCGTGTGCAGGGGGTTGCCGGTCATGTGGGGGGTGGCCTCGGGATAGACCTCGCCGGAGCGGAGGATGAGCCCGGCCGCGGCGGGCCAGCGATCGAACAATTCGCGCACCTGGTCCTGAAAGGCGGCGAAGACGGCCGGCTTGGCGGGGCAGAGGCGGCCGGAGGCATCGTCGCAGAGAAAATCGGCGGGGCGTTTGGCCACGATGGAGCGCGGGAGGAGCAGTGCGTCGGCATAGAAGAAGGTGGCCATGCCGGCGGCGGAGGCGGCGGCGACGCGGGCGTCAATCATGGCTTCGGGATCGTGGCCGAGGGTGTTGAGCGGGCCAACGGGCATGAGCGGCGTCGGGGCGAGGGAGGCATCGTGGGCGGCGGGAATGACGGTGAGGGCGTCGGGGAGGACGATGGCCTGATAGCCATAGGCGCGGAGGGTCGCGGGGTCGCGGTAGCGGGTTTTGAAGGGGGGTTCGCCATGGTTGTCGTGGATCATGTCGATGAGCATGGGGGGTGTCCTGCGGGTGGGAGGGACCGGGCGGGGTGATGGTAAAGGGTTGGGAGGGATTGGGGAAGGGGAGGCCCGAAGGTGAGAGGGACGGGGGAGGCGTAAAAGTTGAAAAGCGTAAAGGAATAAAAGTAGGGTGTGCGCGAGGGAAGGGCTTGGTTTGCTGAAGGTTGTCCGGCAGGGTCGGGGGCGTTCGCGGTAGGGTTAGGGGGAGAGGGGTTCGATCGTTACTTTGCGGACTTCGAGGGCGGCGCCTTCGGATTGGATGCCGATTTGGCCGGATTGGATGTTGGCACCGGTGACTTTGTTCATTTCGGTACCGTTGACGGTGATGGTGACGGTGTTGTCGTTGCAGGTGACCTGGAAGGTGTTCCATTCGCCGACGGGCTTTTCGGCGGAGGGGGTGGTCATGATGACGCCGTTTTTGCTTTTCATGGGTTCGTTGACCTTGGCGCCGGACCAGATCCAGAAGTCGCCCTGGTGGGAGTGGGCGCCCTGGCATTCGATGCACATGGGCCAGACTTTGTCGAGGGGGGTGTTGGCGGGGTTGGGGTTGATGTGGACGAGGACGCCGGTGTTGCCGGCCTTGGTGAAGCGCCATTCGACGGTGAGTTTGTAGTGGGTGTAGGAGTTTTCGGTGCGGAGGTAGCCGTTGGGTTTACCGGTGCAGGTGAGCAGGCCGTCGTGGATGGCCCAGACTTTTTCGGGCGGGGTGGCGGGCTGGGTGGTGGGGTTGGGGAGGACGGAGACCCAGCCGGTGAAATCTTTGCCGTTGAAGAGGTCGGT